>NZ_JBCLNI010000015.1:0-89529 GCF_039062885.1 Blautia sp. 2227st1_G12_2227SCRN_220401
TCAACTATTCCCATTCTTGTGGGCAGAACCGCACCATGCGGACGTATCATTATTCTGTGAGGATAGGTCGTGGCAAAGCGACTTTTCCAACGGTCGCTCTCGGATCACTGCGTGGGTCGCTCGCTTTCTTTTGGAAAGGTCATGGCGTACAGTCCCCGTGGCTTGCTATCTCACAAACGTATCTGTCTGCTTTATTCAGTTGTCAAAGACCAGACGGGCATAATCAATCCCGATATGAATTAGAAGCGTTTAATATCAAAGTTTAAGATTTTACGAATAATCGCTTCTTTGATAAAACCTTTCATTTCCAAATCTACCGCAAGACGTAAGTTGTTGTTATCGTCGTAAAACGGACGCATACAGCTCTGATTGATATATGGGTCATAAAATTCCAAGATTTTTGAAATTGCTGTTTCGTCGCCGTCGCAGGCTTTGGAAATAACCGTGAAAGTCGGTGTCAGCTCTTTTGGCATTTTTCTTTTTCCTCCTCAATCAGTTGCTTTAACTTGTCTAGTGCTTGTATTCTGCACTTCGTTACATTCGCTCTGGAACAGTCAAGCATTTTCCCAATGTAAGTGTCCGTGTCCCCAATGAAAAAATACTGTAAAACGATATTACGCTTTCGTTCTTCAATAGCTTTCAATGCACGAGCCAGTTGTTCATCTTCGATTGATACTTTTTCTCCACAGACTTCAAATACTGCAACATAATCCGTAGAATATGTATCTTCTGTACCTATGGAATTTAAGAGGTCGTCCATAATTTCGGCGAATGGCATTTCTTTTTTCTCTGAACGACGTATCGCTCGATAGAAGTCAATCGCTCTATGACGTATAACTGTTTTAATAGCACAATCGAATTGATGACAGGTTTTTTCTTGTAGTTCTGACGGTTTCATTTTCCTCACCTCCTTTCGCTAGTCGAAAAGAGGTGTCTGCCCCTTTTCATATATACCGCGTTGAAAGTGGGGTACAGCGTAACCAAAATCAAAAAAAACTTAAAAAAATTTTTTCTGGCATGAAAAAAGCCCGCACAAAACATATAGTCTGTACGAGCCTTTGAAACTGTATTGTATTTAGTTCTTATAACAATGCCGTTAGGGTCAAATTGATTGTGTCGAGGTATATCTAAAATATTCCATAATGACAGCTCCTTTACGGCACTATTCTTGTTTATTCAGACAGAAAAGAAATTGCACCGTTTTTAATTTCTAAGATTTCGTCGGCTTCTTCTGCCAAATGCTTACTGTGTGTAACCACAACAACACATTTTCCTAATTCATGTGCAGTCTTTTTCAGCAAAGCAATGATTTCATCAGCGGTAGTTTCATCAAGATTTCCCGTCGGTTCATCTGCCAAAAGTACATGAGCGTCGCTGGCTAAAGCTCTTGCAATCGCCACACGCTGTTGTTGTCCGCCAGATAGTTGCAATACATTTCTCTGCCAGTATTCTTTTCCAATACCGACTTCTTCCAATAATTTTTCAGCATTTCCACTACCACCTAATTTGACATTTTCAACCGTTGTCAAATAATCAATCAGATTATAATTTTGAAATACCAATGAGATATTATGCTTTCTGTGGTAATTCAGCCCTTTTTTTGTAATGTCCTCGCCATTGCAAAGGACAGTCCCTTTTACCGCTGTGTCTAAGCCTGCTAACAACGATAAGAGTGTTGTTTTTCCTGCACCACTCGGACCGACAATGGTATAGAAGATACCCTCCTCGAAAGTAGCAGATACATTATTCAAAATGGTTTTATCTTTTTTTGTTTTGTAAGCATAGCTTACATTCTTTACTTCTAACATTTTCGTCGTCCTCCTAACTCATTTCCGATAAAATATCTTTCGGGTTTCTCTTTAGTATTACAATTCCAGATACCAGAACAGAAGCCGTTATCAACACAAGAACACTTACACCGTCCAACAGATACATTTCTGGCGTAACCTCTACGCTGATACTCTGCACGTCCTGCTTTGGTGCAACGTATTCTGTGGATACTTTTCCCTCATTATTCTTTTCTTCCTCTTGCATTTGCTGAACCTGCTGTGATACCAGATAATTTGCAGTTACTTTAGAAACAGCAGGAGCGACAGCAAAGGACAACATAAGGGAGAGAACAGCAATCATAATCGCTTCGCTCCAAATTTGTCCGATAATTCTAAATTTCGGAACACCGAGAGATAAGAAAATACCAACTTCCTGCACCCGATTTTTCAGCCAGAACAGAAATACTAAAACAAGGATAACAAAACTTGCAACAGAGATTACCAATATCATCATTTCGCTCACTTTTGCTAAATCATTGAAGTTTGAGGACATGGTTTCGGAATTTCCGTTATTGTCAATCAAATCATATTGCTCCCAATTGATGTCTACTTTTTGCAGATTTTCTTTTACTTCGTCGTAAGCTTCCACATCTTCCACTTTGAAATAGGCTCTTTCATATAATGGACTTGTTTCACCCTCTGCCTTTTCTGGAAATCTCAAATCTGTAAATATTACATTTTCCGAACGGTAAGTATCTCCCTGCATAAGTGGGGACATCTTTTGATCCACTTGATAAATTCCAACAATCTCAGCTTCTGATACCTTTGAATTTTCAGTATCGTGGTAATCATTAAAAGAAATCTTATCGCCGATTTTCAGATTATTTTGCTTTGCCAGTTCCTCTGAAATGACACACATATCTTTATCCTCTGAGGTTATCATTCGTCCCTCTTTGATATGCAGGTTTCCAGATAAAACATTTCTGTCTAGTTTCATATCTTTGTTTCCAATTAAACTTACACCGCCAACATCTGCATTCTGGTCTACATCTTTATCTTCAATCCTTTTGAAATTTACAGGGTTTACGGGAGTTGTTACTGTTGTAATATTGTAATCAGCAATTCCTTTTGCTTTTGCCAATTTCTCAATGTCTTTTATATCTAAGCTTTCAAATTCATTTGTTGTCCAGCCTGTCCAAGTCTCCACACCATTGATAATCTCTTTTTCCTGATGGTAGCCACCAAAACTACCTTCCTTATCATTACCAATCTTTTCTGAGTATTCACGAACTCGCTTTGTTCGGTACTCTGCATTTCTTTCTAAAAGAAAGCCTGCACCTATGGCTTGTCTGGTTTTGTCCTGCACCTCAATACTGGCATTTTTGCTCGCCACACCTGCAAGAAGCAAGGTACTGATTGCAAAAACAATCAACAATAAGAGAATACTTTTTACGGGCTTTCTGAACACAGAACGCCTTGCCAATCCAAAAAAATTCATGTACTATCCCTCCATTTTTGCTAATATATCTTTTGGGTTTGCTCGTAATATCGGAAGAATGGAACAGCACAATGCCACCAAAATAACTGCACCGCCTAAAAGGAACAACATTCCAATATCTTGTATCTGCAAAACCACTTTCAGATTTTCTGTTACTGTTTCTGAACCGGTAATGACGTTTTGCAAAACGCCCGAGAACAATTTACCAATGGCTGTTGCTCCTAAAACCGAAAGTGTAAATACACTGCCTGCTTCTAATAAAGTTTGCAGGAAAATTTCACTTTTTGTCTTGCCGAGGCTCATAAAGATTGCCACCTCTTTTTGCCTTGTCCGCATCCACATACATAACAGCAGGGAAACAACAACAGTACCAGTTACCAATGTAAGGTAAGTACCAGCATAAGATTTGCCACCTTACTGATTTGCTCTAATGGAGCAGACATCTGTTGATAAAGGGTATCGGAAGTGCTAAGTTCTACATCATTTCCGAATATTTTTTGCAGGCTGGTTTCCAGCACATCTAATTTTTCTGGTCTTTTTGAATAAACGCAGAGTTTTTCAAATTCAGCTTCTTTGAACAATTCTTTATAAGTGCTGTTGTCAATAAAGACTTGATTTTCTATTCGATTGACCGCCGTAGTTTTTGACGGCTGGTCTTTTTCCGCATTTCCTGCGGACATGAAAATTCCAATAATCTGAACAGATACTTTTGTTCCGTTTTCTGTACCTAGTTCAATCGTATCTCCAACCTTTAGTCCATTTTGATTTGCAAGGTTCGCATTGATAACAGCACCTTTTTTCTCATGTTTGATATAATCGCCAGAAGCTAAGCGGTACTGCATTTCTGAAAAAGGACTGTCTTTTTCCAAATCATCATAGGAGAGCAACGCTATTTTCAAATTTTCCTCATTCGTAGAAGTATTGAGCGTAACGGGAGCAAAATCATTCGGAAATACCTCTTGTCTGCCGATACGGTTGATAGACGAAACATCTTCCAGCGTTTCAATCTTGTTTACTTCATTCTCGGTTATCTTGCTGTCCTTACTTGTAATTTCAGCTACAATCTTAGAATTTGTCTTTTCCTGCATGGCTTGTTTGGACTCATTTGTAGTCCTTAAAATCATGCTTGTACCTAAAATCATACTGTTTACAAGTATCAAAACAATCAACAGAAGAATGGTTTTTCCTTTTTTTCGCTGTAAATAGCGAAAGCCAAGTTGATAAAACTTCATACTTCACACCTCTATTCCCAACGAGCTACGACAACCTTTGTTGCATTAAAATGAAGTGTGTCTGAAAACTCTCCATAGAGATATACTTCAGATTGTTTTTTTACATCGGATATAGAACCCGTTGTTACATTCCTAACACCAGACTGTGCATTTACTGTGGCAATGACAAATTCACAATCTGGGTTATAGGTTACAGAAACAGCATTCTCTTTTTTTTCCATTCCCGGTGCTTCTATTTTTATCCCAGCTCCACCCTCAATATCTTTTGCTTGATTTACCAAGCAACCATTGTCTGTAAATTCCAAAACACTTCCTATCAAATTAGCAGAATCTAATATGTCGTTTCCTTTATTTTCTGAAGAACCATTTGCATTTTCTTCATTCGTATTAGAATTGACAATAGGATTAGACGTATCTGGTTTTTCATCTGGACTTGCACCACACCCCGTCAATGCACAGATACATAATCCAACTGCTACAAATTTACTGATGTTTGTTTTTTTCATTTTTGTATTCCACCTTTCTTGTTCGATATGCCCCTATTGTAAAAGGAAACCATTCTAAAAATCCTGTAAAAAAGTAAGAAAATCATCATCATTTTTTAGAGGATTTTTACAGACTTTTCTGTTATACTGTCTATAATTTATATAGAAAAGGATTGATACATTATGAAAATACTTCTTCTGGAAGATGATTTAGAATTATGTAAAAATATAAAAATTTCGCTGGAAAAAGAAAACTATATGGTTGATTGTTGCAATGACGGGGAAACCGCTATGCTGTATGCCTTAAATACCGACTATGCTTATGACCTCGCCATTGTAGACCGTATGCTACCAATCATTGACGGTTTGACAATCATAAAATCTATGCGTAGAAAAGGAATATCTATTCCTATCCTTATCATTACTGCCATGAGTACCCTTGACAATCGGGTTGAGGGTTTAGACGGCGGTGCTGATGATTACTTAGTAAAGCCATTTCATATCAAAGAATTGCTTGCAAGAGTTCGGGCATTGACAAGGCGACCTGCCAATATCCAGTTATCGTCTAAATTACAATATGGAGATTTAACTTTCGATAAAGACAGCCGAACCTTATCTACACCCGTCAATTCTATTTTATTAACTTCAAAGGAAACCGAATTGACTTTTGTATTTATGCAGAACCCAGAAACACTATTTTCCCGTGAACAGCTTATCCTTAAAATCTGGGGCAGTTCTTCTGAGGTGGAAACTGGCAATGTAGACAGTTACATTTCTTTTCTGCGAAAACGCCTAAAAGAGTTAAAAAGTTCCTGTAAAATAACAACGGTCTACGGTGCAGGGTACAAACTGGAGAAAGAAACATGTTAAATAATTTATACCGAAAACTTCATATTCTGTTTGCAAGTTCTGTTATGCTGATTATTACCCTTGTGATTTCCTTTGTTGTTGCGAACACAGTTCACACGGAAAAAATCAACGAAAGCACCTTGTTTCAAAGATTGACAACCTTGCTGATTTATCAAGTGGAAAGTGCTTCTTCGGATATGGATAAGGAACTTAAAGCCTACGAAGAAAGTTATCATATTTTTTCCTTGATTAGCGATACAAAAGGAAATACCATTTATCAGAGTAATTTTCCATTTCCAACTCCTACGGACAATCTGTTGCATGATGTAGAAAAGCAGATTTCTACACAACCATTATCACAAACAGAAAACAGCACAACTTCACAAGGCGGTTTTCTGGAAATAAGAGGAACACATCACGATACTTATTTTGTTATTCCTGCTACCATTCGGACAGCAAATGATACCGTATATCATGCAACCTTTTTTTATCAGACAGCCAGTTTGACGGATATTTTACAAAAGACATTGCCTATCTATCTTCTTATCTGGTTTTTGGCTTGTATCGTTGTTATCGTGCTGACCCGTTATCTGCTGAAAAAGTCGTTTGCTCCAACGGAACGGATACTGCAAAGCCAAAAAGATTTTGTTGCAACAGCGTCCCATGAATTAAAATCTCCACTTGCTGTTATGATTTCCAACACGGATATGCTTCTTGATAATGTTTCCTTAAACGAGCAGGCAAGGCAAGCCGTACAGACCATAGATTTTGAATGTATGCGGTTATCCCGTTTAGTCAAAGATATGTTGCTTCTGGCTTCTTCCGACGCTAAAACATGGACATTGCATAAAAGCACAATCAATGTAGATACCTTACTCATCACGTTATATGAAACCTACGAACCCGTCTGCATGAAGCAGAATTTAGAACTAAAACTGCATTTATCCGAGGAAAGTTATCCTGCCATGCTTACCGACAAAGACCGATTATTTCAAATCTTGTGTGTCTTTATGGATAATGCCATTCAACATTCCAAGAATAATTCTTTGATAGAGATAGAAGTAATCGCCACCGAAAAGAATATTGCTTTTTCTGTGGCAGACCACGGACAAGGCATTTCTGATGAAGATAAGCAGTATATTTTTGACCGCTTTTATAGTGGCGACAAGTCCCATACGAACAAATCAAATTTTGGACTGGGACTAAGTATCGCCAAAGAATTAACCCAAATGCTGAACGGCACAATAACTATCAATGATACTGCTGGTGGCGGTGCTACTTTTACTGTTAAATTTCCTCTGAAATAGATTAAGGCTTGCAGATCATACAATATGTATGGAGCAAGCCTTTTTTCAAATCTTTGTCTTTTTGGTAATCTTGTAAATATATTCTTCTGGGGTAGGGCGTTTATTACCAAAATATTTTTTGAAATTTGCCTGCACCTCTGGGTCTGGGCTGTTCATGGCTTCATCAATCGTTGCTTCAATATCAGCCCGTATATCAGCCAATGAAACACCGCCAGCCTTTGCACCTGCTTTCAAAGCTTTTTTAATATCTCGTTTTTTTAGACCTATCATATTTCAAATAACCTTTAATCTATATATTTTTCATAAACATTTTTTACATAAAAGTGGCTATTAAGCCAAAAGCTAAAATACCAAACATAAGAAAACCGAAAAAAGCACTAACACATAAAGCGACGATTGAAAATACATCTCGTCGTTTGGGATTTTTTACTAACGAAACCGAAAGAACAAAACCAGATAATATCGAGATTACATTTAATACAATCAATCCCGTTTGAAGTCCTCCTGTAATTTCTTCTGTAAAAAGAGAAATCAATAACGTGATAAATGGTAACAGCGAAATGATAAATGTAATAACACTTAATTTATTTTTTTTCATTTTATATTACCTCATTTCTTTTCGTCCAAAGCATTTAATAGAAACATATAGTGCAAGGGCTGATATGATTACAGCACACGGTATAAAAGGAAATAGCGATATTGTACTTCCTGTTCCCGTCGTTGTTACAGTATGTAATGCGTCTGATACGACATAACCACTATAACAATAAGGGTACACTAACCATAAAGGCGTATTAGCAATTAAAACCCCCGGAATTATTAAGAGTAAATTTAATCCCATAGACAATAGTGGTTTTTCAAATAGTACAGTAATCGCCCACATACAAGCAATAGCTGGAATCATTGTTGCAAACAATTTTAATGTCCATGTGAGTAAGTAGAAAACAGGAATATTTTCTGCCACATTCATTATTTTAGTAGCAATAATGCCTGCAATGATGAATGAACTGAAAAAGATTAATAATTCAATCATTAAAAAACTTAATAATACAAAGAACTTTGCCAATGCAAGTTTTCCTTTACTGATGGGCAAAGCAAGCATTTTTAATATACCATTATTCTTTGTTTCTCTGTTGGAAATCATAACGCAAACAATTACCATTGAAAATGGAAGTAAATAATATCCAAAAAGTAATGCACTTTGAATGAACATTGCCGACCAAGCGTCTGTATATTCTGGCGTCATATACATACTAATACTAGATACGCCAGAAATCACAACTAAGATAGGCGGAATTAAAAGCAAAGGTAAAATCATAGACCTTTTTACTTTCATAAATTCTATTTTTAACAATTCAATAATTGACATACGATTGCCCCCCTTTTATTCATAATGCTTTATTTTGCAAAGATACCAGCCAATCATAAAGAATATGATTGTTTCAAAAACTCCCAATATTAAAATACCTGTATCAATACTTGCTGTTGAAGCTACCGCAGGTTTCATCATCAGTACAAATGGATTGACAAGAAATAGTGATATATCTGAAAGGGACATTGCCATACCGCTAAAAAAACCTGCTACTCCAATACCTAATGTAAACCATATATTTTCACATCGTGATGACACCAAAAGCATAAATGCCAATACAGGTAAAGATGATACAAAGCAATATCCTGTATATTTGACAAGTGTTAGTAACTCAAAAGTTCCGTTGGGTAAAAAGATATTTCCAATAATACACAATGCTCCATTTTGCAAGACGATACAAAAAGTAAGCAAAACAAATAATATATAAAATTTATTTTTGAAAATAGATGATGTCTTAAAAGGAAGCATATACATCTTTTTAATTGCATTTCCTTGAAACTCCATATTATATGTTAAAGTTGTTGCCACGATAATGCCGAACATATTAAGAACCATAACCATTCCATAAAGTTGTGTCAGCAAAACGTCCATAGGCGGAAGCGGTAAACTCAACAAAACCTCTTTACGAACTATAAAATTTACAAAAGCGTATAATGCACCAAGAAGTCCAACAAGCGGTAAAACCACTAATATTCCAGTACGTTTACATTTTTTTAATTCTACGGTTAAATTCTTCATAATTTTAACCTCTGCTTTCTATTGGCATTGTCCTCATCAATCATAGATAAAAACATTTCTTCTAAGTTATCATTTTCAAAGCCAGCTTGATGTGCCGTCAATTTCAAATCATCAAGACTTCCTTCAAATAATAATCTTCCATGATTTAAAATACCAATATTGTCTGCTAATAATTCAATTTCTGACAGCATATGTGACGAAATTAGAACCGTACAGTCATATCTTTTTGGAAGTGTTTTAATGAGATTGCGAATTTCGTGAATACCTGCTGGATCTAAACCATTGGTTGGTTCATCTAAAATTAAAACTGGTGGTTCGCCAAGTAGAGCAGAAGCAAGACCTAAACGCTGTTTCATTCCTAAAGAATATTTTTTTGCCAAGCGATTACCAAATTCAGATAATCCTACTAATTCTAATGCTTTATCAACACTTGACGCTGGAAGTTCTAAAATTCTACGAATAATATCAAGGTTTTCTCTACCTGTTAAATTTGGATAGAATGACGGAGACTCGATAAATGAACCAACTTCTTTCAAAATACGAACACGGTCATTCGGGAAAGTCATGTTATCAATTTGAAATTCTCCATCAGTAGGTGCAGTCAAACCCAAAAGCATTTTCATAGTCGTAGATTTCCCAGCACCATTTGGTCCGAGAAAACCGTAAATACTACCTTTCTTAATGTGTAAAGATACGTGGTCTACTGCAATAAACTCTTTGTATGTTTTTGTCAAATTTTTAGTTTCAATCATGTTTTTCATAATTTTTAACTCCTTTCTCGTTACTTATAATATAAAACACCGACATTACAGCAACATTCTCTCTACCTTACATTTACCTTACAAATGCGAAAATGACTGTTCAACTTTTTTCAGAATGTTATAATAGGATAAAGAAAAAGATAAAGAGAGTGTGACAAACAAATGAAAGATACATACTTAAAATCAAAAAAAGTATTAATAGTTGATGATGAAGAAAGTTTAAGAAGTATGCTCATTACCATATTAGAAGATGAAAACTTTTTTAATATTATTACCGCTGATTGTGTAAAATCAGCTTTGGAAATCTGCCAACAGGAAAAACCAGATATAGCTATATTAGATGTTATGCTTCCAGACGGAAACGGTTTTGAACTTATGGACGCACTAAGAAGTTTCACTAATATTCCAGTAATATTTTTGACTGCAAAAGATGATATACAAGATAAATATTCTGGTTTTGGGTTAGGAGCTGACGATTATATAACAAAACCCTTTATGCCAAAAGAACTTGTCTTTCGCCTAAATGCCGTATTACGCAGATGTTATAAGGAAGATAGCCCTCTTATAGAATTACATGATTGTAAAATTGATTTGGCTAATGCACAAGTTATAAAGAACGATGAAGTTTTACCTCTTACCGCAAAAGAACATGATATTTTAGAAACACTTGTACGAAATGCTAATCATATTGTAACAATAGACGCTCTTTGTGAAGCTGTATGGGGCGATAACCCATTTGGATATGGAAATTCTCTCCTTGCTCATATTCGACGTATAAGAGAAAAAATTGAACTTAACCCCTCAAAACCAAAATCATTAATAACTGTTAAAGGATTGGGATATAAAATAAACGTGGAAAGCAGGTTACAATAATGCGTAATTTTGGAAAATTTATCAGTAAACATTTCTTTATATACTTATCAGTAGTAATTCTTATAGTGCTTTTAGATTTATTAATTTTCTTCCTAACTTTTAATGGTACTGTCAACAGTATAAGCAAAGATAATCCTATTCAAATACTAGAAAAAGTATCTAATAACCTTACTATTCAAAATGGAGAATATATATTAAATAATAAATGTCAAAAAGATTTAGTTACAAACAATATCTGGGGAATAGTAATAGATGATAATGGTAATGTAGTATGGAAACACAATCTACCAAAAGAAATACCATTAAACTATTCATTACAAGATGTTGCTACCTTTTCTAAGGGGTATATCGAAAATTATCCCGTATTTACATGGAAACAAGGAAATGATTTATTAGTATTAGGTTATCCAAAGAACAGCTATTCAAAATTTATGACTAACTATCTTCCCTTATCAGCAATACAGAAAACACCCTTTCTTTTTTTGATTATGTTAGTATCAAATATTGCCATTCTATTTATTGTGTACTACTTATCAAAACGAAATGTGATGTTAAAAATTTCCCCTATACTCAATGGAATAGATAAACTATCACACGGCGAAACGGTTACACTTAATATAAATGGAGAATTGGAAGAAATTGGAAATCGTATCAACGAAACGTCATTGCAATTAAAAAAACAAAATCAAGCAAGAGCAAACTGGATAAGTGGCGTTTCACACGATATACGAACACCCCTTTCCATGATTATGGGATATGCAGATAGAATATCTTCTTCATTAAATGTTGAGGAAAACGCTAGAAAACAAGCTAATATTATCAAAATTCAAAGTGTAAAAATCAAAAATTTGGTTCAAGATTTAAACCTTGTAAGCCAATTAAATTATAATGTGCAACCACATCAAGAAAAACCAGTTCATTTCTGTAAATTGATACGAGAAATTGTTGCTGAATATCTAAACAGCAATATAAATAATAAGTTTGAATTTGAATTGAACTTAAACCATAATACAGAACAAATCACTATTATAGGCGACGAAAGATTGCTATGTCGAGCAATACAAAATATTATTTCTAACAGTATCAATCATAATGAAAACGGCTGTATAATTTCAGTTAGATTAGAAATAAATGGAAATAATTTAGAATTAGTAATCAGCGATAATGGAAAAGGAATTTCCGAAAAAGAACTACAAAAAATACAATCGACACCTCATTATTTACAAAGTACAGATAATAGGTTAGATTTGCGACATGGTCTAGGACTTCTTCTTGTGAAAGAAATCATTTCTATTCATAAAGGAACAGTTTCCATTTCAAGTGCATTAAATAAAGGCTTTTCTACAACTATTTCCTTACCTATAAATAATCAATGACAAAACCGTAGCTTGTATATCACATCAGAGTGTTATATTACAGGCTACGGTCTTTTTATATCATTTATCCTACAATCTTCCAGTTACTATCCTTTTGTAACACAAGCTCATACTGTGATACCTGCGTCGCCTTTGTCTGATTATCAAGGAATTTTACCGCTACCTTGACTTTCACATTATCCCCGTTCTTTGTAAAGATAGGGTTTACCAATTCAGAATAAAGGTAGTCCCTGCCGATAGGTTCAATCACATTTCCAGCTACATAGTAGGCAAGCTCTTTTTCCGTCGCTGTTGGGTACAGCTTAAAGAATGTTTCCAGAAATGCGGTAGCGTCATTGACGGTATCAGCGTCTACGCTTGCGTCTGCTTCTGGTGTCTTTAGCTCATAGTCTGATTTTTCGATTGCTGGTGCAAGGGTAGGGTTCTGAACGATTACCATATCCCCGTCAGCGTCTACATGGACTTTTACGGTATAGGTTGCCTTGACATTTCTTGTCTGTTCTCCCTCTTTTATCTGCTGATCTACTTCGTAGGTAGCAGAAAAAGTGTCCGTTCCCGATTGCTCGATATGCCACACAATCACATCTGTAACTGTGGAGCTGGTCGGTATATCGGTTCTAATGGTATCTATATTCAAGTCCTGCAATTCCTTTGTCAGATAACCGTTGATTGCCTGCGTCCTTGCTTCAATCGCTTCTTTACTGTTACTCCATGTGTAGTAGGACTTCGCAAAGTTCTTCACGAAATTTTCTATCCCGTTGGTGTCCTGTAAGCGAAGCTCAATGATTTCTTTTTCGTGGGTCGTGTGCTGGTCGATAGCCGTAAAATTCTTATACACCCCAAAACTCACGCTTGCGATAAGCACCACCCACAACGCAATCACGGTTTTCTGATGTGTGCCTACCTTGACAGTACGCACCTTTTTTTCTTTTGGTTCTTTGATAGTTTCTGTCTGTTTCTTATTCTTCTTAAACATATTTTTCAAGTCCTTTCTATTGTTTTACTCGTCCTGCACCGATTAAGTGCTGTTGCCAGTAACTACTGCTTAGGTCTGCATATCCTATCGGGTCGCCTGCATGGTACATCTGGTTATTTCCCACATATATTCCCACATGGGTTACATACGAACCAGCATTATAGGTGGAATGGAAAAACACCAAGTCCCCAGCCTTTGCCTGCGAGAGTGGAAGATGTTGGGTAGCGTCATACTGTGCTTGTGCTGTTCTCGGTAAGGAGATACCAGCTTTTCCATAGCACCATTGCACAAGTCCGCTACAATCAAAGGAAGTGTTCGGGTTACTGCCACCATACACATACTTCCAGCCTTGATATTTCAACGCTTCATTCATAATCGCTTGTGCCGTCGCATTATCAAAATGTGCCACAGTCAGATATTGATTGACTAATTCCACATAGAACATATTTCCATAGCCATACCGCCAGCCCCCGTTCTTCGCAACAGCTATCGGGTTGGTGTAGGTTACTTTCTTTCCGCCCGATTTCTCACGGGCGAAGCTCTCTGCAAGATTGTAGGTATGTTTCTTTCCTTTTCCTGCCACATATCCCACATAACCACCGCCATAGTTATAGGACTGTATCGCTACATTCAAATCGTCGATACCTTGATTTTTGCAGGAAGAAAGCAGGGACGCAAAATATTTACACCCCTGCTTGATTGAGCTTTCTGTATCTAAAGAGTTGGGCGGTAGTCCCAGACTTTCTGAACTCTGCATAACATCTTCTGCCGTACCGCCACTTTCTACTTGAATGATAGCCAGTAGCACATTGACATACTCGGAAATGCCGTATTCCCTGGCATATTTTTCCACCATAGGCTGATGTTTCAAGACTTCTGCGGATAAGTTCATACCCGTAATGCCAGAAGAAAAGTTACTGTTCTCGTCGTCGCTGTCCGCACTAATCAAGACACCAAAGAAAAGCACCAGAGAAAAGAGGATAGGAAACAGACTGCCAATGATAGCGATATGTTTCAGTTTCATTTTTTCTTCTGTCCTTTCTTCATTACAAGACTACGGTTCTTTTCGGTATGTTCTGTTGTACGCTTTGATTGTTCAAAGGTCTGTGTCTTTGTAGTACGCTCTGCTTTGTAGTTCTGGCGTGTTTCCTGCGATACCACTTTTTCTACATTCTGCCTATGTACTGGCTGTACAGACTGGGTCGCTTTTCTATCAGAAGCACCAGAAGATAGCGGACGCTCTTTGATAACACTTGTCTTGACTGGCTCACTTGTTTTTGAAGTGGTCGCTGTGGCAGGGCGTTTGACTTCCTGCGTCTTTTCCATACTCGGCTTTGGAATGGTTGAAGCCGTGGCTGGTCGCTCATGGGGACGGGTAGCTCCCGTTGTCGCTGATCCGTCAGCCTTTCGCTGTGCCTGCCTTGCTTCTTGTGCCTTTTGAAGCTCCATACGCTTATCGGCGATATTTTGTCTATGCTGTGTCTGCTTTTCCAATCGTCCCGTTTGTCTGGACTGCTGTTCCTGCACCATACCACGCTTGAAGTCAGACACGCTGGACTTTGCTTTTTCCTTTGCGGAATATACCGCATAAGCGGTCTGTGTTGGCATATCCTTGATATTCTCTTTGACAGCGTTTGCCTTGTCTTTTACTTTATTTTTCGTATCTAAGACAGCACCAACCTTTGAGCCTGCACGCTGTCCCATGCTGGAAGTGGTATTGCCCCGATTTTCTTTTGAAGCTGTATTTTTTCTTTCCGCTCGTTTATTAGCAACGGCACTTCCAGCCACCGCACCAGCGACACCGCCCGAAATACCGCCAGCACTTACCGCCCTTGCAATACGGTGTTCCATACGCCTAGCCCCATGTCGCATAAACAGATACGGTCTGCGGAAAATTCTTCGTCCCATGCTTTGACTGTCATTAGCGTTCAAAGAGAACATACTCATTAAATCGCCCAGCTTCATGTAGATACCAGCGAAACATACTATCTGCAAAAACGCCACCATGAAAAATGGATAGTCTGTGGATATGTTATAAAACATACTGGAAATACTGAACGCCACCGTTACAATGAGCGTTATTCCTGCCCGTGTCATAATGGTATTAAACACCCTCACGATTGCCTGCTTTGCCATGCTTTCATAGCTCGGTATCATGGAAAGTAAAAAGCTGATAGGTAAAAACATTGCAAAGATAATAAAAAGTATCTGGCTGAACAACATCATGCCCGTAAGTAAGAATACAAATATTGTTATCCCTAAATTGAAGAACAATAGGAAGAACACCATGCCTAAACGGTTTACCACCTGCGGTATCGTCAGATTGTTGTTGTCGTTGTCCTCGATTTCTGTTTTCACGACTTCCTCTCTGGTCTTTCCGTCCTCGTCCTCTGGGCTTGCCGATACGAGAGCTTCTACACGGTCTGCCCCGATTTCCTCTGCGTTGCTGTTTCCAAATTGCAGAAGTAGCCACGGCTGTTCCACTTGAATAGAAAATAAGCTGTCCCGTATCAAGTCTACGCTGTCCTTGCCCTCGCTGTCAGAGTTGGGGAGCATGATTTTTGTTCCCAAATCAAGTGAAGCGGTACTGATGTCTGATGAAAATTCATTTATCTTCTTGATGTAATCGGGAGCATAGGCGATAAACGAAGCGGACAGTACGAACACCACTACAAAGTTGATAACGGCGTGAAGTGCCTTGCTGGTTTCCCGTTTGATAAGTCCCGTATAGGCAACATAAAGTCCCACCACTAAGATAATGAGAAGCAGGAAACCAACATAAAAGCCCGTAGAAGAAAAGCCGTTCTGTGTTACGCCTGCA
Organism: Blautia sp. 2227st1_G12_2227SCRN_220401; assembly: GCF_039062885.1. Lineage (NCBI taxonomy): Bacteria > Bacillati > Bacillota > Clostridia > Lachnospirales > Lachnospiraceae > Blautia > Blautia sp. 2227st1_G12_2227SCRN_220401. The sequence continues at coordinate 16,058 of NZ_JBCLNI010000015.1, forward strand.
AGGGTCTGTATGCTCTTTCCGATACTGTCTGCCATATCGTTAATGAAGTCCAGCTTATAGGCTTCCTGCACCACATAGCCCGTAGCATTGCTTAAATAAAGGCTTATCGTCCAGACAAAGTTGGTAATGCAGTAAAGCCCGTACTGCACCGATTTTCCAATCCCGTCCAGCCAGTTCCACGGCAACCACGACCAGCTATTATCCACATAAAAATCAAGCTGGTAGTTGGAAAGGGGATATTTTGAGTAAAGATTTTCTGCGTTTATGGTATCGTCCACAAGCCCCGTTGCATGAGCCACCGTCCCCAGAAGTGAAAGCAGGATAAGGGAGAGTGCCACCACGAACAGAGCCATTTTGAGAAAGTGGAAAATCTTCTTTTTTGTGAACGCACCTTTTATCCTTTCTTTCATCACTCCACCTCATTTCTCTGTACGGGCGGTCTGGTATCAAAGGCGTGTAGCAGTTCTTCAAAGACGGGGTGTATCTGTACCACACCGACACGCCCGTATAAGTCCTGCAATAAACATTGTCCGTTTTCCAAATCACGCAAGCGTTTCTGGTTGTTTTCATCGTCCTTGTCGATACCGAAAAATTCTAAGGTCTGCTTTATCTCGTTTATATCCGTGCTTCTAAAGGCAAATTTCAAGCCGATATTGTTTTTCAGACTTTCCTTTGAAACATCATAGGCAGACTGGGTAACAAAATAAACGCCTGCCTGCATAGCTCGTCCAGCACGAACCAGCTTGTTAGAGAGCGTTTCTCCTTGTGCCACATTTAAGAACGCCCACGCTTCATCAAGGTCTACAATCTTAAAAATGCTTCTGTCGCTGTGAATGAAGTCGAGTGCAAAGGTACTAATCACAATCAGCATAGACACCGATAATAATTCAATGGTTGTGTATTCATTAAAAGTGGTGTCTTTATCTGGCAATACTAAGTCCGCTACTTGAATGATATTGAGCTGATTATCTAGGCTGATTGTATTTTTTACTGTCCCGTCTGAAAACAATAAATGTGCAAAATCATAGTTCGTAAAACTGGCAATATGATTTGCAATATGGTTCGCAATCGGCGTATTTTCTTTCCGTAATTCTGTGATAACATTTAACAGCCCTCGGTGTTCGCTTTCAGATACATTGCTGATTGCACTAATAAGCACAGGAAATTTATCTCCGTCACGGGTAGAGATACCCGTTAAGAATGTTAAAATTTCTTTTGCCAGCGTCGCTCCGTCCTCTTTGTCTTTCATAATCACAAATGGGTCAAGAAGTCCTGCATTGTCCTTGTCGCTGGTTAAGTTTACGATATTGATTTCATGGGCGATTTCTGGGAGCGTTTCTTTCCAGTTGCCACGCTCTGATTTTGGGTCTAAGATAACCGCTTGTCCCCCAAAGAGAACCGAATAATACACCAGAAGATTGTTGCAGAACGACTTACCACCGCCAAGCGAACCGACAAAAGCAGAAGCAAGGGCATTTGTAACTGTGCCTTTTACGCCCTGCGAAGCTAAAGACGGTTGCAGGTACACATTTCTTCCCGTATCAACGGAATAGCCCATATAGATACCCGTAGTTTCCCCTAACTGCTGTGTCGCTCCAAAGCCAAGCCCAGCTAAAAAATCTGATTTTACATACTGCACGTAGTCATTGATATATCGCTTGCTGGCTGGAAGAAATTCAGAATGAAGCCCCAGCATATCCCCAGCAGGACGCACCAGCTTTACATTGAGGTCGTCGTAAAAGTCCTTGACTTCATCACAACGGCGTTTCAGCTCGTCAAGATCGGGTGCAGACACCCGTATCACGTAGCTTAACTTATACATACTTTCTTTGCTCTGGTCTAAGTCCGTTTCCAGCTCGTCCACGCTGTCTAAAGCGTCCACCACATTTGAGCTGGTTTCACTTCCTGCTTGATAAGCGTGATTGTCAAGGTCTTTCAATTCCTTTTTCTTATTTCTTACTGTGGTAAGAGCCTTTCTGTTCTCCACGATTTCTACATTCATAGAAGTATCAACGGGGAATGTGAATTGCTGTTGCTGGAAATAGAAGATTTCACTTGACGGAAAATCAAGCTCACCTACAATCGCATTGACGGTAAAGTAGGACACATAGCTTTCCTTATCCTCATGTTCCAATCGTAAATACCGCTGGCTTTCTTCAATCACACATCTTGTCGGACGGATAAGGTCGTAGTATTTTATCAGCGTTTCTTTCTTCAATTTCTTCTTTGGTAGCTGGTACTCATAATCTTCATAAGCGATACCGTCCCTGCCGTAAAGATGTTCCATGAGATACCCAAAATCATTGATTTCCAAGCGACGCACCTTAAAGCGACGGGAGATTTTATTTTCCAGTAACTTTTCCATTTTCATGTAACGGTTGATTTCATCATTCGGCATGGAAACAAAATCATTCATCAGCGTATGGTTCACTTCATGGAGAAATTCCGTGAACGTCAGCCACACCGATTTTTTCATGTTCTTCAGATTGAGCTGTTCTTCCGTAACCATGAGCTTAAAGCCAAGAAAAAAGCGGTAGTCCACTTGATTGTCCCCAATCATAGATACTAACGCTTCGGTCTGCTCGTCTATCTTCTGGCAGGCAACTTCCTTTAATTTTCCCGTTACCAGCTTCTTTGACTGCTCCTGCATACTTCGTATGGAGCTTTCTGTGGCAATCTGCAACGCATGAATTTTACCCTCACGGGACTGTGCGATTAGCTGTCGAAAGCTGTCATGCACGATAAATTTCTGCTCTGCGGATAGGAAAGAATAGTTGTACGGTATCAGCTCATAGTAGGCAAATACCTCATTGTCCTTGTTCCAGACAAGGTTGTTGTCAATATATTTTATCGGGAACATAGTTCACACTCCTTACTGCCGTGATTGTTTCATTGAGTATCTGCTTATGCAGTTTTACGGCTTTTCCTGCATAAGTGATTTTGGGTCTTAACGCATAGGTTATCTGTGATTTCAAAAAGCTGTACGGCTTCTTTCCGTCAAAGGTTTTCTGCGACATAAACCAAGTGAGAGCAACAGGAATACCAAAGTATTTAAGAAATGCTCCCTCAATCATGGAAAGTGGGGGAATATCCCCAAACAGAATGATGATAAATTCTGTAATCACAAACCATGTAATCTGTGTAAAGGTAACGGGAAAGGGCAAGTTAAAGTCATTGATTGCATACAAGACTTTTTCCACGTTCCAGATACCCGTATAAGATTTAATCTTTTTCAAGTTCTTTCAGCTCCTTTCAAAATAGAAAAGGACAGCCATGTTTCAGACTGTCCCTTAAAAGAGAAATACGCTGTCAGTAGCAACAATGCTTGTCGCTGATCTTCCAGCGTTAGTATGGTATCTCGCACATACCTCGGCTTGTTTCAATAAAGCAACCACCCATATCCAAATCTCGCCCGTAGGCTTCATAGTCAATGTAGTTCTGTAAGTGGGGTGGAATGTCGCCAAGTGCCTGCAATTCGTCTATGTAGTAGTAGGCAACGTCTGTCATGGTTTCACAGTCGGGATAATAATAAATATCGTCCTTGTGTTCCACGACTTCTTCCAGCGTCCCATAGTGGCTGATAAATTCGTCCAGACACTCTATGATATAATCGGGAAGTTCCTCTATCATTTCATACATAGAGTTCAGTTCTTCAATGGAAACATACTCGCCAATCGCAATGGGGAAGTTGTCGGTATCATGGATTGCGTATTCCTCATACTGTTCATTCAAGCCGATTTTTTCTTTTACATCTTCCTCGTCAATGGGAAACGTGAACCAAGCGCCGACTAAATAGCCCTCATTGTATTTGCCAAGATTAGTAATGTAAACCGCCATATCATCAATCATAAGCACCACCTCATTTCCTACTCTGGCAGTTCAAAGATACCGTGTTCTGTTACTAAAAATTTTCCGTGTTCCTGCAAGTGAGAAGCGTAGGCTTCAAAGTCAAAATAGTATTCTTTACAGTCCTCGGATAAATGTTTGAACGTCGGGTCGTTCATCAGCTTTTGCCTTGCAACATCAATCATGCTTTTGCAGTCGAGATAAACCGTAATCACGTTCCTGCAAATATAAAGTGCTTCTAAATTCTCAAACACCGTAAGAAGTGATACATATTCTTCCTGCATATCGCTTGAAAGCTGGCGGTACATAAAATCTAATTCGTTGAGCTGATACACTCTTGTATGTTCGTGGACTTCATCAGCATAAGGCAACACCTTTTCGATAATACGGTAATCCCCACTTTCTGCACCGATACCTAACTTTTCTTCAAACTCGGCAACATCTATCGGCAGGTCGAACCAGTATGATATTGTTTCTTCGCCAGTTGTTCCTTTCGTTTCCACCAGCACCCTTGTTTCCTGCATTGTTCCTCACGTCCTTTCTGTTGTTTCATCACATCTTTTAAGGTCTGGTACGACATACCAAACACATACTTTGAAAAATCTTCTAACTGTCTTTCTTCATAATTGGCAGGGTTCAGTCGTTTCATTTCCTGCCACACCTTACGTTTGTAAGAGGGCAGGTCGGAAATGTATTCACAGCCGACTTTTGCCTGCATATCCTTAAAAATATCGTTCATTTCATCACTCCAATCTGAAATTTTGGTAAGAAAAAAGCAGTCAATCCTAAGACTAACTGCTTTGTGTGTAGGGATATGAAATTGTAAACTAGATTGTTTGTTATAGATTTATAGTCATAATATATTCTTCGCTGTTTTCATCAACAACAAGAAAACCTGCTTTCTTATACATTTTTACTGCATAATTATTTTTCTGAACAGATAAGGAAATTTTTGAATAACCAAAAGATTTTTCCACCAACAATAACTGTTGCAATAATGAAGTTCCAATCCCTTGTCCTCTATACTTTTGAAAAACAGACATAGCAAGGGACGGTGTATCATTGTCAATGTGTCCGTAATCGTTCATTATTCGTACCCAAATAGCACCTACGACATTTCCTTGAACTTCCGCAACTAAAGCCCTATCATCTTTTCGCTTTCCAAATTCAAAAACATATTCTTGTAATTCTGGACAGTTAATTATTGATTTAGGTGGTGGCTCAACACCGTCTGGAATATAAATTGCTTCATACAAAAAGTCATTGAGTAAATCATATTCTGCTTTTTTAATTTCCCTTATGATATAATCCATAACTTGACTCCTAATCTATTTTATCTTTTTTCATACCCCGATTATACCATTCACATATAAGCACTACAACAAAATTTTATGCTTCGATAATCTTGTTGAAAAGTTCTAAGAGTATATCATTTCATCACTCCAATCTGAAATTTTTGTAAGAAAAAAGCAGTCAATCCTAAGACTAACTGCTTTGTGTGTATGGATATGAAATTGTTTATCAGACATATTGTTTGAAAAATACATTTAACTTTTGCCCTAGTAGTGTTGGGTTATCTGTATTTACTTCATGTCCTGCATTTTCAATAATAGCTATTTCTGCGTTTTCTATCTGTTGTTGCAATTCTAAAGAAGCTTTTTTATTTATCTTATCCTTATCGCCACAGACAACAAGTACCGAACATGATATTTTTTTCAGTTTATGTTTAAAACTAAGTTCCGTCATAGATTTGCATAGATTGATAAAATCTGTTTTCTGAAAGCCCATTTTTTCAAATGCTGAACAAGGCATAATACGGAATATCAGATTTTGCATTTTTAACAGATACTTTGGCATTTCATATTGTTGTGCCTATTAACACTAATGAGTTCATTTTTTCTGGGTGTTCTATCGCATACTGCATAGCAAGAATACCACCTAAAGAAAGTCCACAAATATTTAGCGGTTCTTCAAACTGTTCACAGTATGTTTCCAATGTCCGATACAATGTATCATAACATGGTGTTTTCCCAAAAAGCCAATCTGATAAATTAGGGCATAAAACTTCAAAATCATCATTGAATACTTTTACGGTATCACTCCAACTTTCAGAAGATTGTCCCAAACCATGAAGCATTATATATTTCATTCCATCACTCCTAGATACTGTGTTTCATATCCACATTATAACATTCGCATATCAGCACCACAATAAAATTTTACGCACCGATAATCTTATTGAACAGCTCTAACAGTACATCTTTCACACCGCCAGCATTGAATACCAAACCGACAGCAATCAAGGCAACTACCAAGAAGCCAATGAGCTTTGAAAACTCACGCTTGAACCCTAAGTAGATACCGATAACCACAATCGCCATAAGCACTAAGCTCTGTGCGTTTGATAAAAACCATTGATACAAATTGTTTCCGAAATTCATGTTATTTGTCCTCGCTTTCTTCTAATTGTTTCATTTCATAGTCAGCTTCTTTGCCGACATTCAAAATACACATCAAGACTACGCCGATACCCATTCCCATAGATACCAGCAGGAAGTCTTTTAATAATACCCACATTTTTTATCACTCCTAACTTTCTACTAAATCTTTTGCAGGGGTCGTCTGCTGTTTGATTATCATTTCATGCTTTTCTGTGAGCTTTGCTTGCTGTTCGATTGTTTCCATGTAGTCTGTACCGTTTCCTTTATCAATCTTTTTCAGCATTTTCAAGGTCGGTGCTACCTGCCTTTGTACCCACCGCAATGTACGGTCTAAGGTGTAAGGCTCTGGCTTTGTCGTCAGCTTCAGACTTTGCCGATTATCGCCGATAAACCAAGCCCAGCGGTCATTGAGTTTCCAGTCATTTTTTCGCTTGTCTGGTTCTTCATCAACAAACCGCACATACTGGTTGATAATAGAAAAGGCGGTCTGTTCTGCGTCATAATAGGTCAGCAAATCTCGTACTGCATAATAGGCACGTTCATTGCGAAGTCGTATCTCAAAACGGTTGATAATGTCGGCTTCTTCAAGCGGTGTCCCTAACTTGACGTACTGCTCATAGTCCTTTTCATAGATACAGAAATACACATCTGATTTCAGCGAACCAAGATAAAGGGTACGTCCCATATATTCTCTGTCGTCCTCTCTGTGCTTGATAAGCTCGCCCGACTGATAAAACTTATAGCTTCTGGACTTTCCAATATATTCCTGTTTTCTGCATTTTTCCGCAAGCTCTGGAATATCTAAAATGCCCGTATGGTCGTTGATAGCAAGGTCGATACGCTTCATCACGCCACCGTCTACGAGTGCGTCCATGAGAAAGTCATACCAGCTTCTTTGTTGTGCTAACAGGTAACTTTCAAACTGCCTGCAACCACGCCCCTTTAACTCTAAAAGGACACCTTTTTCTTCGTCAGCCGACGTATAGATAAAGATGTCCCCTAAAGAATAATGCTCCGTATAACTGTAACGTCCGTAATCTTCATGGAGCATATAATTGATATTCAGTTTTAATATATCTTTGATGATGTGCTGTATATCCAGCGTGGGAAAACGAATTTTCACATAATCAAACAGCATGGTAAGCGGTGCTTCTGGATTGAACCTTGCCAGTTCCTTATGCAAAGTTTCCAGAAGTTCCTTTGACGGCTTCATTTTTCCGCTTTCTATCTTGTTGAGATATTCCCTTGTGATACCCGAAGCCACCGCCAACCTGCCTTGTGAGATACCGTAAGCAATCCGTTTCTCCCGTAATTCTTTTATCCATTGTTCTTCATTCAGAACCATACCCCCAATCTGTAAAGTGTGAAGTTTTTTAAGGCGACTTCACAACTGATTTTTACTAGGAAATCATGCCAGAAGCCTTATGTTTCCTATGTTTTTTGTCTATTGTCTATTTGCAAACGTACCCCTCTGTTAGATACCGAGGGGTTTTACCTGCTGGCGTGGCTAACGCCACACCAGCAACGGCTAGTCCGTGCCGTCGCCTTTCGCTTCGCACGTCGCCGTCCCGTCCTGCCTTGCTTGTGCAAGAGAGCCGATAGTCTGCAAAAAATCATGTCCTTTTGGGACTAAAGGCGTGTAAAATTCACTTATGACGCTTGTTCCCACATCACAATAGCCACGCCCCTTGATACGCTTCTGAAAAAACTGCTTTTTCACATCTGAACCGAACAGCATACCGTAACCTAATTCACTGATACGCCCAAGTCCCACACGGAAATTGAAGTTATCTCTGATACCGTCCGAGAAATACTTTGCGTCTGGACGCTGGCAGGCAACGATAAGGAAATATCCTGCTTGTCGCCCTAACATAACGATTTTCTTTAACTGGCTAAGCAGGCTTACGCTTTCTTTCGTCCCCAGCATTTCAAAAAATGCTACATATTCATCAAAGATAAGAAAGCAGGGTGGCAGTCCCAGATAGGCATAGTTTTCGCCAGTCTTATAGTTCGGGTGTCGTTTCATTTCCTCACTTCGCTGTACCATGCCCTCATAAAAGGCATTGACGCTGTCAATCATTTCTTCTTTGGTATGATACACATTTCCCATAACTGTCCCTAAGTCCGCAAGGTCACCGTTCTTCGGGTCTAAGATATAAAGGACAGCGTTGGTATGCAGTAAGGCTTCAATGAGCGTTAGCAAAAAATAGGTTTTACCGCCACCAGTCCCACCAGCAATCAGAGCGTGAGGGAGTGCGTCATATTCCCAGACAAGATTTTTCATCAATCTAAGACAGCCGTTCTCTGCCCGTACTTCATCAATGGTAATGCGGTTTGCTATCATATCATAAAGCAGGATATATTCGATATATCCGTCATGCAGGGTCTTGTCGGTCAGCTCACAATACAAGCCACTTTCCAATTTATCCTCTAACCGTAAAAGCTGGTCTTGATATTTCCCCAGCGTAATTTCACAGCGGATATGAAGCAGTCCCTTTTCCATTTGATAATAAATCTTTGGAAACCAGACGATTTTTTCCCTTGATCTGCTTTGCAGGTCAGTAAAAAAACCGCTGTCTTGTACGGTATCGGCTTCATACCACTTGTTTTCCAGTACCATTCTTGCCAGCTTTTGACGGTGCAGGAGCTTCTTGAAACTGTCGTAACAGAAGCGGTAATACAGAAAAGCGACCAATGCACAAACACCAGTCGATATCAGTATGGTTATGAAGTTGTAAGGGGAAAGCGTCAAGCCATTCTCAAACAAGCTGAAATGCTCCCAATCGGCACGCATGAGCTGTTTGATATTCAGTAGCAGGAGAACCGCCACGAATACAAACAGAAGCGTTCCTATGGAAAAGTGGTAGACAAGGTGCTTGTCGCTGGCTCTGATACGGTGTCCTTTATTCCAAATCTTACGCATAAAACAATCTCTCCTTTCTGTGTACGAAAAAAGCAGTCAATCCTAAGACTAACTGCTTTAAACTGTCTTTATTCAAAAATAAATATATCTTCTATCGGAGCTTTTACAGCTCTTGAAATATCTATTGCCAATTTAAGTGACGGATTATATTGTGCTTTTTCTAATCTCATAATAGTTTCACGACGAACACCTACAATGTCAGCGAGTTGTTCTTGTGTTAATTCTTGTGCTACACGATATTTTTTTAAATTACATACAAACTTTGCTTCCATAATTTATTTCCTTTTTTCATAACGATATAATAAATAGTTGCTAAGAAAAAGAACAAGAGCATAGATAAGTGAAACAGAAATCAGCATAAATATTGCACACCACTCAACATTACGGGAAAACATACCTATTGCCATAAGCCAGATAACTACAAATAATAGTTTAAAACCTATCTTGTAGGCTTCTAATTGTGCCTTACGTTTATTTTCTTGAAAAAGCTCATCTTCTAAGATATGAGAAAGTTTACCTTCAAAGAAAAAACTGAAAAAACCAAAAAATATGAAAAAAGCAAAAGGAAATATTTCTCCAAATTTATAGTATGTCCAAAATCCGCCAAACCCCAGAAAACCAAACATTCCACAAAATCCCCAGTAAGGAGAAATTGTTCTTGAATATCGTTTTTCCCTGCTGTTTTTTGAAAAGACATTTTTAAAGCAGATAATTACTATATAGATAGCATATAGTGCTATTAAAGCTCCAATTACTAACATAGGAATATCCTTGTAAGAAAATACATATTCCGACATATCCATATTTTTGACCCAGCGTCCATCATTGTATAATAGGGAGTAGATTGTACCAACAATAAGCAATAAAGCACACCCTACCCCCATAAAAATAATTTTTTTAATTTGTTTCTTTGACATATTTATCTCTCCTTTCAAATGAGATGTTTTTGTATCTTTATGAGATAAATATATCACTCTGCATTGTTCGTGTCAATCAAAATTAAGACAAATACATCACTTTTATTTCTTCGGCTGTCCCTGCGGTGTAGGGTTCTGTGGACTGCCTGCGTTCTGGTTGCCTTTATTCTTCAACACAATATCCTCTGCCTTTACATACCAGTCCACATCTGCACCCGTATAGGTTTTTCTTGATACCGTATCGGCTACGGGATTGACAAGCTCCACAACTGCATTGTAAGGAAATTCCCTTAACGGTACTTCTGGCGGTACAGACACGGGGATAATTCCACCATGCAGACTGCACTTCAAATCATAGATACGCTTTTTAAGCTGGGTACTCGGTGTCCCGTCCTCATTCTGTAAGAACACATCACGCACCGCTGTAAACTTTAATTCTCCAAATGTTTTCTCTTTGTCAATAACAAACCCGTTTGATAATCTCATAAATTCTTCACTCCTTTACTTTTCTTCAACTGCTACAATATCATCAGCAACTAATACATAATCGGTATGTCCCATATCCCCGATTGCGTAACCTCTGCCGTATAACTTCGGATTGACAAGTTTTACTTTCTGCTCATACTTGAACTTCTTTTCGCCAGCCTGCACGGGAATTTCTACCACAACATTTTCGCCTTTCTGTACGTCGGAATAAAGGTTATAGCTTCGTCTGGCTAAGACCCTGCGATTATTTTTATCTCTTTCAAAGACTGGCTCGCTTTCGCCTGCAAATTCAAGAGTTCCAAAAGACTGTGCCATATCTGGCACGACATATTTCATTTCCATACTGTTTTACCTCGTTTCTTTCTATATTTGATAAGTTTTTTAATTGTGATTTCTTATTCTGGCGGTTTGGGAAGTACCAGCAATCCCCCAGATAGTAAAGGGTAAAATCAATGCTTACGCACCCTTGACTATCCGTGTTCTTGCAGGTTGTAGGCAGACAAGCCAGAATAAGCAAAAATCTGCCGTTTGACAGCTTCGGCGGAGAGCGTGATTTTTCTTTCCTCATACCGTTACCGCCTTATGATTTCTTCATTTTACGGCGTTTGTAAAGATATGTTCCAGCCAGTCCACCAGCAGACGCAAGCAACATCACGATAAATGCCATTACATTTGTACTGTCGCCCGTTTTGGGACTGTCGCTAGGTCTGTTAGGCTTTTCCGGTGTCGGTGGTGTTTCGGGTTTCTCTGGTTCTTCTGGCTTTTCCTTAAAAGTAATCGTCTGTCCCTTATCCTCAATATCCTTATGCTCGGTAACTTTCTTCGGCTCGTCTGGATTGCTTAAATCGTATAATTCCTCAAAAGTTACAAGCTGTTTGCCGTCAAGAGAAGTAGCGTCAAACGTAAAAGCAACTTCCACTTTCATAGTTTTGCTGTCAGCAATAAAAGTGTAATCACTTTCCACACGTTTTCCATTGATAAGAAGTTCTGCATTTTCTTCTTTCAACATCTGCCAGCCCACAAGTTTGTACTGTGTACCGACTTCTAAGCCCTCTAAGGTTACGGTATCAATGATTGTAACGTCTTTTCCTGCTTTAAGCTCTTTGTTGCCGTCCTTATCGGTAGCGGTAGTATGTATCTTGATGATACGCTCTGTGATAAGTACCGTTTGCCCGTCGTCCTCAATGTCTTTGTGTTCTGCAACTTTTACGGGTTCGTCTGGATTGCTGAAATCATATAATTCTTCAAAGGTAACAAGGTTTTTGCCACCTAAAGCAGACGCATTGAATGTATAGGAAATTTCCACTTTCATTTCTTCATCATCAGCGACAAAGGTATAATCGTTTTCTACACGTTTCCCGTCAATGATAAGCTCGGCGTTTTCTTCCTTTAACATCTGCCAGCCTTTCAACTGATACTTTGTGCCTTTTGTAAGTCCGTCTAATTTGACAGTATCAACGATTGTAACCTCTTTTCCTGCAAGGATAGTCTTTTCGCCGTCTTTGCTGGTCGCTGTGGTATGAATAGAGATTTCTTTTTCGTATTCATCAGTTAGCGTTCCTAAATCAATCACAAGGTTATTTCTTGATACCACGATTTCAAAAGGTGGGATAAGTTCAAAGCCTTTGTTACTATCGCAACGCATTTCTTCAATGATATAGGTATCATAAGGTAATGCCCCCTTGCTGTCGTCTGGTTCAGAAGTCCCAAACCACACACCGTCCTCACTGGTCTTGCCTGCGTTTGTATTGTGCTTATGAGAAGCCCAGTCAGCAGAAGTGGAAAACTGCCCGTTATCATCAGTTACCACAACATGATTTTCGCCCGTTGTCTTGCTTGTGATCCTAAAAGGAACATCAGCAAGACGCTTATGTGTGCCTGCACCGATTTTTACACCCTCAATATCTCCACGCTTAATCTGATTGTAGATAGAATGAGCTTCGTCGGTTAAGTCCACGATTTTTCCATTTTCTGTGATTGTAAAATCAATCGGTTTTGCACCGTCAGTTAAGTAACCGTCGGGAGCTTCACTCTCAACAATACGGAATTTTCCATAAGGTAAGAGGTCAGAAGAAGTAGAAGCGATACCCTCAATATCTGTACGAATAGTTTTTACGACTTCATTTTTCTTATATAGCTTGCCCTCAACCAAAACAGAATTATCATTTAAGGAAATGATGTCAAAGACAGTATCTTTCAGAGTGGCACTTCCTTGTGGCTTTGTATCGCCCGTTTCTAAATCTCGTTTCTGAATTTTGACACCGCCACGGATAACCTTGTCTGATACGGAAAACTGGTTACTTCCAGATAATACGGCAAGGTCGCCGTCCTCGGTAATCTGTGTTACATATAAGCCCTTAATCTGTTCGGACTTATCGCCAGCCTGCATATATGCACCCTCTAACAAGTAGCCGTTTGGAGCTTTCGTTTCCTCAACGGTTAGCGTTCCAAGTGGAAGAACCGCCTTGCCGTCCTGCATATAGAAGCTATCGCCAGATACCTTGTATGCGTCCGCTAATTTTGTAATGTAGTGAGTTGTCCCGTCGCTATCTGTTTCAGCGATTGTCTTTGTAACCCATGTACGAGTAGCTTTGGCAGGGAGATTGTCTTTATTATAGAAGCCTGCATAATACTTCCATGTAAATTCCGCACCTGCTAAAGAAGCGTTCCCTTGCGGATTGTCTTTCTGTGTTTCCATATCAATCTTGAAAAGCTCAATCAAAGTGTCCGTTACTTTTGGTGTATCTGATACATTCAAAGTTGCTGTTTCGCCAGCTTTGATTGTTAATGGATAGATTGTCTTATCCACTTTATATCCTGCTGGTGCGGATAATTCCTTGATATAGACTGTGCCTGCTTTTACCTCTGCAATATCTGTATTTCCGTTTTCATCAGTCGTAAGGGTGGCAAGCTGTTTCGTGCAGTCCTTATCAGAAAAGACACCATAGGTCGCACCAGCGATAGAGTAATTCCCGTTACCGTCTGTAATGCTGGTATTACTGGAAGTCTTTTGCAGTTTCGCATTTCCGACATTCAGCTTCGCCCAGAATTGTCCCAATTCCTGCCCCTCGCCAGAGTAGATATAACCGCCACATTCATAGCGTTCTTTATTCTCTTTGACAAAGGCTCTTGCACCAGAGAAAACTTCGTCCTGCGTTGCCTTTGGAATTTCATCATAAGAAGCTCGCACGTTATCACATTGCCAGCCAAGATGTACGCTCAATCTCTGCCAGACGACACATTGTTCCAACAGATAGACTTGTTTGTAGTTAAATTCCTTGTGAGCTTCGCCATACTGTTTGACATACTCTAAAGATAACGCCACATCTGAAATCTGATCGGCACTCATGCGTGAGCTTGCGTCAGCTCTGGTCTTGTAACCATTCTTAAAATCTGTATTGATGTCAATACAATAGGCAGTTTCGTCCTCGACTTTCATATAACCCTCATTGAATGTCGAACCGATAGAACCGTCATTCATTACTTTTTCAATGATACCGACACGCTCTGCACTTTCCGTCCAGTATTGCTTACTTTCTGCATGGACGGGTGTAGTCGGTAAAGCAGTAACGACAGTTGCAAGAGCTAAGAAGCCCGTACACAATCGTTTCCATGTCTTTTTCATAAATCTAATGCTCCTTTCATTTTGGGTGATAAAATAGCCGTCCAATAAGAACGGCTGGAAATAGAAAAGGAACGTCATTTTAGGCGTTCCATAGTCTATAAAATATTCAATTTTTTTCTTGTTTCAATACTGATGTGCTGTACCATATCTTTGCATATCTAGGAAAACTGGCGTATCAAGGCTCATTCAATGGTAGTAAATAAGTAGTAAATTGATGTATTTGTTCCCTTGAAAATGCTGATAGATACTGTGTTTTAGCGGATAATCAGATTTTTATTGTGTTTTTGATGCAAAAAATAAATATATTTTACTTATAATGTGCAGATATGCACAGTTTACGCTTTCATCTCGGCAATTGAATTACCGAGGATTCCCGCTTATCTTCCTAAATATTTTTCTAGTCATTGTAATATAAAATTGCTTATACAGTCTCTTCCTTAAGAGTCCTGGTATTCTGGATAATATACAGAGCGACCGATATGACCATCATTATAGCGCACAAACCAATCAACAGATCTGATACCATCGGTGTAATGTGGAACCATATAATATGCACCGCTGCAGTTCCATATAATAAAAAGGTTACTATCTTTCCATGCCAGTCTGCACCATGTACTTTTCCTGTCTTTCGTATCACAAGACATCCACTGACTACCATATACAGCTCCTTACCTGCCATTATTACAATTAAAAGAAGCACATGCGGAAAACGAGTAAACAGACAGATTAACATCGCTGCCTGTGTCAGCTTATCAGCCACCGGATCAAGTATTTTTCCTAAATTACTAATCCTATGGAATCTTCTTGCGATATATCCATCAGCAAGATCCGTAAGACCAGACAGCAATAAGATTTCACCAGCTAACAGAGGATTTTTCTTTACACAATAACTCCATATAATTACCGGAATCAGACAAAGCCGAAAAAAAGAAAGAAGATTAGGAACCGTAATAATTCTATTCAAATTTTCTTCCTGATTCACTTCACTCTGCATGTACGGTCATCTCACTTTCCTTTTTTTAGACATAAACCAATAAAATATAACACAAAATGCTAAAGCAAACACAACACCAAAAACATTTTGAATCACTCTAAGACTAACCGCTCCTTGTAGTCCATAAGTCTCTGCAGCAATGGCTAAAGCACCAAATGTGTTAAATACTGCCTGCCAGCCATATTGTGCTGAAAATCCTACACCGATTCCACCAAGAATTCCTATATATGCATAGATTGACGAAGGAAGCAGAAAATATAATACTGTAAAACATATAACACCTGCAATATTTCCGACAATCCTTTTACGGACTCTGTAGTGCATATCTTCCATAAACGGCAAAATCGCGGACATGGCCGCAATACCAGCCCACATTGCACGTGGCATATTACAAAGTTCTGCAATGCAAAGGACAATCGGTACGCATAAAATCTGACATATCTGCCATTTTGTTCTGGAAGAAGTGATATCAAATTCTTGTATCAGATCTTTCAGATTTCTTTTATAAGTTCTGTTTTTATGATTTCGATAAAATACGAAGCAGGTAAGTGCTGCACCTAAAGCCATTCCGACTAATCGCATCTGATAGCTTTTTCCCGTAACATCATAACCATATAGCAGCAGATACCCAAGAACCAATGTAGATTGATTAAACATGAATGGATTATGGCATCCGAACAGAATCAACACAGCCAGTGCCGCAATATTTAACAGCATTCCCAATACCGGTGAAAACTGATTTGCTAAATGCGGACATACAGTCATAATTACAAAGAACAAAGCCAAAAGCATCGTAGATTGTCCGGTGTGGATCCCCAGATCCGCATTTCTAAACACCATGAGACATAATAAGACTACTACACCTACAATGCTGTTCTCATTTCCAAATAGGATGCTGAAAATACTAACAAAGAAAAAACAAAATGCCATTGTAACAGCTATCTTCACCAGATATACCCACATATGATATAATTTTTCTTTTAGTGTTTCACTCTTTTTCAACAGGTTTTTAGAACCTGCCTGATTTAACTGCAACTCCTGATAAAATGTCATATAAATCCTCCCATCTTCTAATTTATCTTAAAACTATATAATCTCATCTTTCTGCTTTGGCAGCTCTATAACAAATCTGCATCCACCATATTCACGGTTTTCTGCTTTGATTGTTCCTCCGGCACTATCTACAATCCGTTTTACAAGTGCAAGACCTAGGCCATTTCCTTCTGCTTTATGAGATCCATCTACCTGATAGAACTTGTCAAATATTCTGGATTTTACATCATCCTCTATTCCTGGTCCTTCATCTTCCAGAATGAACTTAACAGAATCCTGTTCTTGTTTCAGAAACATCGTAATTGTCCCCTTTGAAGGGCTGAACTTAATCGCATTATCCAAAAGATTTATCCAGATATGCATAAAAAGTCCTTCATTCCCAGTATATTTAACTTCCTCCAATTCTACCTGAAAACCAATTTCTTTTTCTGTCCATTTTGTTTCCAATGAAAGAAATGCCTGGCGGATCTGTTCATCCAGACGATATTCTGTTTTTTTCATTGGTATATTCTGATTCTCTAACTTGGATAACAGCAAAATATTACCAACCAATCCGGAAAGTCTTTGGGTGTTAAATAAGATTTTTTCTACATATTCCTCTTGCTCCTGAGACAATTCTTCTCCCTGAAGAAGCATTGTATACCCTTCAATGGCATTGATCGGGGTCTTAAACTCATGAGAAACATTGGAGACAAAATCCATCTGCAGTACTTCTGTTGCACGAAGCTCTTTTGTCATCACATTAAAACTCTGGTAAGATTCTCCAACTTCTGCGATACGGCTGTTCGTTTCCAAGTGCTGTTCAAAATCTCCCTGCGAAACTTCCTTCATTGCTTTACTGAGTCTGGTAATTGGTTCCAGCAACTTTGCATTGATAAAGGAAGTGATCAGCCCGGCAATCAATGTATTGAAAATCAAAAGCCAGCCAAGCACAGGTATGCTGCCCGGCAGATTAAAAAAATGATTCAAAAAAGCAAATAATAACGCAGATATGACTGTTGAAAATACAAGTGCCAGCCAGATTGCACCAGTCAGACAGGATCGGATCCGCAATCCTTTTTCTTTCTTTTGTTCCATTATTTTTTCACCACCTTGTATCCAATTCCACGCATTGTTACGATTTCAAAATCCGGGGTATCTTTAAAACGCTCTCTGATTCTTCCTATATGTACCTCTATTGTATGTGGGTCTGCCTCCGTCTCGTATCCCCATACTTCATCCATCAACTGTTGTTTTGTAAATGTTCTGCCTGGCGAAGCTGCAAGCTTATATAAAAGCAGGAATTCTTTTTTAGGCAAAACAAAACTTTCCTTATCAGTTGTAATCGTCATTGCATCATAATCAAACTCTGTTGAACCGATCACAATTTTGTGTTCATTCAGTATCTGTGCACGGCGAAGCAGTGCTCCGACTCTTAAAACCATTTCATTCACATTTACCGGTTTTACCATATAATCGTCACTTCCCGAAAGAAATCCCTGGCGCATATCATCAAAGGAACCTTTCGCAGTGATCATAAGCACTGGTATCTGATATCCTGCTGAACGAAGTTCTGACACCAGTTCATAGCCATCCATAACCGGCATCATAATATCAGAAATGATCAGATCAATATATTCCTTATCCAATACTTCTAATGCCTGTGCTCCATCCGATGCACTTTTGACTTGATATCCATTCTTCTCAAGCACTTTTTGGAATAGCTGGCTTAATTCTTTATCATCTTCTACAATCAATATTTGAAACACGTTTTCCTTCCTCCTTATTAAAACAGATACCTTGCCCATCCAAGCAGATGCTGTACCAAAAATATTTTTGTCTGACGTTTCTTTGTTAATTCGATTGGCTCTACATGATATGGATCATTATAAGTTCCGCCTTCTAATATCTGGCGGGACACTTTTTCATATTCCATCATGCCCTCTTCCAACTGTTTATTAATATCTTTACTGCGAATTACAAGCATCAGTTCCGTATCCAGATATGTACTTCTCATGTCCATATTAAAGGAACCGATTACAGACAGATCATCGTCAATCAGAATACTTTTTCCGTGGTATGAATAACCGCCTTCATATTCCCAGATATTAATTCCTGTACTTAAGATTCTATTTCTGTTTTTCGCATAATCGGCAGCCCCAAATGGATTCCCATTATTCGCAACTGAATTTGTCATGATAGAAAAATCTGAAACGTTCTCTGCAATTTCCTCCCATGTATTATACATCATATCATTACAGATAATATATGGCGTGTGGATCTTCACACGATTTTTTGCATTTTTCATCAATTCTCCCAACTGATACCACACTACTGGTTCTTTGGAACCTGTGTGAATAGGATTTGACACTAATGTAATCTTTTCTGTCTCAAAAGTTTCGTCCGTATAATTGGTCTCGCAGATTCTTTCCTTATTCTCTTCAAAATATTTCTGATAGCTGTTCTGCAGCTCTAAAACTGCGTTCTTTACAGATTTTCTATTTGCCAGTTTTTTATTGTTATGAAAATAACCACAGTCTTCCTGATTCCATATGGTTTCAAAATACTCTGACAACTGGTTAACTGAATTTTCTTTCTCAGGTTCATCGCAAACCACTAACACGTCTCTGTCATAGTTCTTATGTCCCGGAAAATCACCCAGGAAATAATTGTATGTATTTCTTCCCCCAAGAATATATCTCTTTCCATCTGCAATCAAATATTTATCATGCATTCTACCCATCATTTTCCACGGTTTCAACGGATTGGCCTTATTATACAGTTTAATTTCAACATTCTCATGGGAAGATAATCCATAGAAATACGGATTTCCTTCCATATCAATCCAGCTCTCCATTCCATCTACTAACAGACGAATATGTACACCTCTGTCTGCCGCATCATGCAATGCTCCTAAAATCAATTTTCCACTTTCATCGGATTGAAATGCAAAAGTAGAAAGAATAATTTCCTTTTTTGCATTCTTGATCAAACGCACTCTTTGTAAAAGCGCTTCTGGATTCTTTTCTATGATTACTGCCCGTTCTGTATTTTCACTGCATTCGTTCCATGACTCATTTTTTGTTTCTTTTTTGGTTGTATTGGACACTTCCGGCTGCTTTTTATATGCAACGCAGATTCCGAGCAATTCATAAAAAGCCACACATAAAAAAATTGCCAGTATAACAAGAAGGATTTTACATATTTTATGCTTTTTCATTGTACATCACCTGATTCCTTTTTATTTCATACTTATACAATACAAAGTCAATCTCAATTTAACCTCAACAAAATTTATTTTTCATAAAAAAATATGACCGGCTTCTTTTTAAAGAAACAGTCATATTTTTATTCTAATATATGAAGGAGCTTTTCTTACTCCGTTGTATTAATCACTATCCATGCAAAATCTTCTTTGTACAACAGACTGTTAGATATAGCAAAAACGGCCTTTCAAAAACAGTTAACTTCTAAATCAACTGTTTTTTGAAAGGTCGTTTCATCAGATTCTTATAGCAATCCAGCAAATAATCTCATAAATAATTGTCCCAGTCGCAAATATGCACTTCGTCCGGTTTGATATTGGTCTGTCACATCACGACATTCTCCCATCGTTCTTATCAGATCATTTTTTATTTCCACAACTGCCTGACAATCTGCCATAAAACAGCCGTTTTCAAAATGGTGATATAAACTTCGATAATCCAGATTAATTGTTCCACAAGTTGCCATACAGTCATCTGCCACACTCATTTTTGCATGACAGAAACCAGGAGTCCACTCATAAACACGAACACCATGTTTAACTAATCCATGATAAAAAGAACGAGTTATATTATAAATGAATTTTTTATCAGGAATACCAGGTGTGATAATTCTTACGTCTACCCCTCGCTTAGCAGCCAGACATAACGCATGCGTCATTTCATCTGTTATGATTAGATATGGAGTCATAAACCAACAATATTTTTCAGCTTTATTTATCATACTGATATAAACTTCTTCTCCTACTTGCTCATTATCCATAGGGCTGTCTGCATAAGGTTGAACAAACCCAGTTTGCTGTGCCGCATAATCATAGTGGAAAAGGTATTTACTAAAATCAGAATCATTAGCATCCTTATCACTTACTGCATTCCACATTTCCAAAAATGTCACCGTAAGCGACTGGACAGCATCTCCTTCTAAACGAATACCTGTATCTTTCCACTGTCCATACGGGTGTGTGTAATTAAAATATTCGTTTGCCAGATTATATCCACCTGTAAATCCGACTTTTCCATCAATAACTGTTATTTTTCTATGATCACGATTGTTCAAAAACAGATTTAAACCTGGCATAAACGGATTGAATACACGGCAATGAATTCCTATTGCCTCCATCTTTTTCACAAAATCTGTGTTAATAAAGCCTATAGAACCCATATCATCGTAGAATACTCTAACTTCCACACCTGCTTTTACTCGCTCTTCCAGAACATCTTGAATCTTATGCCATGCTTCAGCGTCTTCTATCGCATGATATTCCATAAAGATAAACTTCTGTGCTTTCTCCAAATCCTTAAGCTGTGCCTCTAATCCTTTCACTGCTTCATCAAAATACACAATATCCGTATTCTGATAGATTGGATACTGCGAATTTCTTTGTATGTAACTTGCTATATTTCCTGCTTTCGGAATTGTTTCTTTTATTTTGCTCAAACACTCCTGACTGTCCGGAAGCATTGGTAACAATTTGCTATCAATTTCTGCATATCGCTCACGCATTTTATGTGTGCCACCATTCAAACCAATCAACAAATACAGGCCTACACCCATAATTGGGAAAATTAGAATTAAGATGATCCAAGGCATTTTCATAGAGGATGTCTTATTTGATGCGTACAATCCCAAAACCAAGATCCCACTCAAAATCCTTGTAAATAAATTTATGATTTCTGCATATTCATTCAAGCGTGTTACGATAGTAATAATAAAAATCACTTCCAGAAGAATGCAGATTATGGAAAAACACAGCCGTTTTACCCCATTTTTTGTTTTTGCTTTGCCCTCTAAAGTATCTTGTTTCATATATATTCCACCTTCCTACTTGCTCAGTTTTCTCCCTAAATTTCGTGGAACATACCAATTTTGTCTTTTATTCTCTGCATTTCATTATCTGCTTCAATGATAGCTCTTGCAGAATGAAGTAATTCTTCACTTATCTCATCATAGCCAGGCATTTCTTCAATTCCTTTTTTATAGCGAAGTTGATGTTCCAATGTTGCCCAGAAATCCATACCATTGGTTCGAATCTGTAATTCTACACGCATAGGTGTTTTACCCTTAGCAAAAAATACTGGTATTTCAACAATCATATGATAGCTTCGATAACCATTCGATTTTGGATTTTTTATATAATCTTTTATTTCAATAACTTTAATATCATCCTGTTGGGTAATCAAATCTGATATCATATAAATATCGTCAATAAACGCACAAACTATTCGAACGCCTGCTACATCATTGAGATATGTCTGTATATTTTCTGTTGTAAATTCATATCCCATCTTCTGCAGTTTATCGTAAATACTATTGGGCTTCTTAATTCTTGTTTTTATAAAAGAAATAGGATTTCGATTGTTCTCAACTGAAAATTCATCATCCAAAACCTCAAGTTTAGTTTGTATCTCCCGAATAGCACAACGATACATCATCATTAAATTATAAAATTTTGTAGCATTATTTAAAAACTGTAGTGATTCCGGACTGTTCATCCTGAGTTTTTTTACTTCATCTTTTGTCATGGAACTTTCCTTTCTACCTCATCCCTGATTTCAAAACATTATTTATTTTGATAGTTGATTCGTTCTCCTTGAATTACTGGATAACAAATCATTTTATCACTATCCAGATTTTCTACATGCATATCTACTGCACTGATCTGATGGTTTTCATAAGTATTGTAATAATAAATACCTTTTGTAACATTACAACACGACGTATACAATGTGATTTCATATTTTCCATCCGCTACTTCGCAACATCCTCGTTGCTGATCCACAGATCCGAGAATGTGGAAGAATTGGCTAACGCTTTCTTCCTCTGATTCACCTGAAATTGCATTTACCTTTGTAAAAGCTACACGTACAAAGCGTGAGGCAGATGAGAGATCTCCCGGAAGACCTAATCCTCCCATACCTCTACTATATGCATCAAGAGCCAAATTTTCGCAGAAAGTATTTCTGGGCTGTTTAGGAGATAAATGCATATAATTATTTAGTTGAAACATCTGCTGTGGAAATGGCGGATTATTCGTAAGCACTCCTACTGGATTATCATAAATATGCAAACCATCTGACATAGATTCTACCGTAATTGACTCATTCTCATCAGAAATGATCCAGTGTAATTGTGCTAATGGCAATTGCTCGCTAAAAGGAGTATTAACAATATTAATTCGTTCAAGAAGCTCGCGAACTTCAACTAAAGAAGAACACTGACTTAAAATCCACGGAATAAATTCAAACTGTGCAATATTTTCCACATCTGGCTTAATCGCGGAATAAACAGCATTTCCGACAAAATTCAGTCCTGCCATTGCCACTCCTTTTTCATTCATAGCATCATAATACAAAGGATAATCCTCTGCAACATGAGCCATTCCAATAATTGCATAATGATTTTTCATATCGTCAACATGGCGAAAATTAAACGCATAATTACGTGGTGTAATTACTATCTGATCACCATAAGAGAATTCATAATCGAGGGTTCGTCCAAAGTAAAAATCTTTTGTTTTATAAGTTGCTGCTGTACACATGATCGTTTATCCTCCTAAATAGATTGAAATATGTCAATGAGTTTTTTTCTTGAACAATAGTATAGCACAATTCTTTTATTTTGTTCCAACTTCATACATGATCATAACATGTAGACTTTAAACTATTTTCCTAGATTATTTCTCCATCAGTTTTTCAAACCAGGTATCCATAGCTAGGATGAATTGACCTACGTCTGGCAATTCTTGCAGCATTTCGTTTAAGGTTTTGTGCTTCACATATTTCTGCACATACACCCAACAGGCAACGCTACTGGCTTCTGATACAATGTCAGCTATGGTTTTGCGCATAAGCTCTTCAAATTCAGCAATTTCTTCTTTTGGGACAACATCATACAGTGTTGGTGCCTGATGACTTAATTTTACGCCATTTTCATTTGCATCTTTAAGCAGATTCTTAACTTTTTCTCTTGAATTCTCCGGTACTTTCATGTACTCCCACATAAATGCTACCACATCGGACGGTGTGTCTTTTTTAAGTGGTGGTAACTGAATATAATCATTGTTTTCGCTCATTTTCATATCCTCCTCACGATATAATAAAATCAATAATACGTTCTCTTGTCATGTCCAGTACAGTATCTACGAACACTCCTGCAAACAGGATCAGATACAGAATAACACTCAGCGCAAACAGGAATACAACCTGTACCCAGTCATGGTAACAGTATGCAGTTGCTATAATCAACAAAGTGAATATAAAACCAAGGATTCCCCTTACAACCGCATAAGTCTGTACTGTCATCTTCACTGCCAGGCCGATCACAAAAAGGATCAGCCATACCGGCAGTAATAATATCTTTCCAGCAAGTTTTAAAATAAACATGTGCACCTCCTATCTTACCAGTCCTGGCATATCATGGTTCACCTCTGCCTGATAATACCCGTTCATCGTTGACGGTGCATTAAACAGGGCTGCTAATAAATATTTCTTGATGTTCTTCACCTTTGTGGTGTTACCACTTATACAGTGTAAGACACCTTTCACTTGAAACGGATGCTCTTTGAACGGTCGAAGACGCTCAATCTCAATTTCTATGATTCTTTCTTCGTTTTCTCCTGATTGTCTGTTTGGCTCAGTCATCTTGACTCCTTTCCTCCAGGATTCAGGATACTAAAAAATGCCTGCCTGGAACTTTTATAGATAGTAAAGTTCCAAACAGACATTGCTGTTTGACCATTAGCTGTAGCTAATAGAAGTGAATACTGTTTCAGCTAATTTATGTTTGCAGGTTTGGGAGAAATTGTTTCTTTTCCCGCCTTTTCTCTGATTTACATCCCCGAATAAGGGGTGACAACAGAGCGGAACCCAAATGTTAGCTAGACTTCCTAAAAACCATGTTTGCAAACCGGTAATTTTGATTAGCTGTCAGCTAACAAAAATCGGATTGCGTTAGCTGGAAATTGATCATTTCGAATGGAATTTTGTGTCACGAACGTGATTAGAAAATAACAAAAGCGTTCGCTGTCAGCTAATCTAGCTAACATTTTCGAACGCTTTGAAGCACGTCCATAAGAGGATTTGAACCTCCGACCCCTCGCTTAGGAGTATGGCTTACCATGTGATACACGGTTCGGATGTAACTTCCAATATCATCCCTTACGCAGAATGACTTGTAGTAAACGAACTTTATGGTGCAAAACACCTATTCTGACGCAGTTTTATGTGTCCGTTGGGTGGTCCTATTAGCAAATTCTTAGCAAGAGGACACCCAGCCAAAGCCGATTGCTACTGCCATTCTTCACTCCCTTAGTCAAAATGACAAGGCAAATACATGGAGGTTACTATGGACAAGAAAGAGAAAAAGTCACTGCCGGAACCGCGCACATACACCGTGGAACAGATTGCAGCCATGCTTAACATTGGCCGCACAACCGCATATCAGCTCGTCAAGCAGGAGGAGTTCAGGATCGTCCGCATAGGCAATGCGATCCGCGTCTCTAAGAAATCTTTCGACGAGTGGCTGGAAAGTTTGGACTTGTGAATATTGCAAGAAAAATCTATATACAAGCTTCAACAAATCTACAAATTTGGTTGCCACGCAAAGGCTTTGCATGGTATAATAAGCTATTAAATAGCTTGAGAGAAAGGAGGAGATTAATATTACTGTTGTTGATTTGTTTTGTGGTTGTGGTGGAATGTCACTGGGATTTCAAGAAGCTGGATTTAATATCTTGGCTGGGTTTGAGCATTGGAACACCGCTATTTCTTGTTACAAAAAGAATTTTTCACACCCAGTTGAAGATGTTGATCTTTCGGATGTTGACCTTTCGGTAAAAACTATTGCAAAATATACACCTGATATTATAATAGGTGGTCCTCCTTGTCAAGACTTCTCTGGTGCTGGAAACAGAATCGAGGGTGACCGTGCAGATTTGACCATTGCATATGCAAATATTATCCAAAAAGTTTCTCCGCAATATTTTGTAATGGAAAATGTTGAACGTGCAGCTAGTAGTAACGCCTATAAAAAGGCTCGCAAAATCTTCAAAGATGCAGGATATGGATTGACAGAAAAAGTTCTTGATGCAAGCTTCTGTGGTGTTCCGCAAAAAAGAAAGCGTTTTTTTTGTATTGGCTATAAAAATGGACCTGATAGTTTTTTAGATGGACTGTTGTCAACCAACCAATCAGTATTTCCTTTAACAGTCCGCGAATATTTTACGCAGGAAAATTATAATTTATCAACAGAATATTATTATCGCCATCCTCGCTCATATAAGCGACGTGGTATCTTTTCGGTTGATGAACCTTCTCCAACTATAAGAGGCGTTAATCGTCCGAAGCCTAATAATTATAAAAAGCATAGTGGGGATTTAGTTTCTCCTGATGGAGTACGTAACCTGACTGCGCTGGAACGCTCTCTTATACAAACATTTCCGCCAAATTTTGTTTGGGATGACTCTTCCGCATCAACTGAGCAAATGATTGGAAATGCAGTTCCAGTTAAGCTTGCTCATTATGTGGCAACTTGCTTAATGCGCTTCATTAACGGCGATACCGATTTACATAACTTACGTTTTATAGATTGGCTAAAAAAGGAAAAGAACCTTTCTGCTGAAGTCGCTGGCGATACTCTTTCTAGAATAGGACGTGCAAGAAGAATTTTAGATTTTGAAGATAACGATTGCGAAACTTATCTGAAAAAACTAAATGAAGAGAATCTATTCAAAGGCATTGTTCCTTCCGTTCGCGCACAAATTCGTAGAGCGGTAAGATTATATTTTGAATATGTTTCTAATCATACGGAGGTAGAATCATGAGTGAACCAAAATTCCAAATGTCCATCAATTTGCAAGTATTAAACCATTTAGGCTTAAATCTTTATAGCAATACCTCTGCAGTTCTTTCAGAAGTTGTTGCAAATGCTTGGGATGCTGATGCAAAAGAAGTACATATTTCCATCGATAGTGATAGCATAACAATTATTGATAATGGTACTGGAATGGATTTATCAGACATTAACAATAAATATTTAACGGTAGGATATCAAAAACGTAGCGAAAGCGGTTTATCGCCAATACTTCATAGACCTGTAATGGGTAGAAAGGGGATTGGAAAATTATCTTTATTTTCTATTGCTAATGTTGTTAAGGTTTTTTCACGAAAAAATGACGAAATAAATGGATTTGAAATTGATACAAATTCTTTAAAAGAAGCCATCGAAACAAATGACACATATTATCCAAAGGAATTATCAACCACAGATGTGACATTTGCAGAGAATGGAACAATTATCGTCTTGAGTGATTTGAAAAAGAAAAGAACGGCATCACTTGCAACACATTTAAGGCAACGATTAGCACGTAGATTTGCCATTATTGGAGAAAAAAACAATTTCAAGGTGTTCATAAATGACAAAGAGATTTTAATTTCTGATAGAAATTATCTCTCTAAAGCTCAATGCGTCTGGATGTATTTACCAGAAGAAAATTCAGCAGAATATAAGGATGATTTACTAAAACAAACAAAAGATGAAAAAATAAAATTAAAAAAGGAACGCCCGTCTACTATAACGATTGACGAAGAGACTCATCGGGTCTCTGGTTGGATCGCTACTTGTGCAGAACCAAACGAACTTGATGATGACGAAAATTTGAATCGTATTGTAATTATGGTACGAGGAAAAATGGCTAAAGAAGATATATTTTCTGAAATTGGGACAACGGCCCTTTATTCTAAATATATCTTTGGTGAATTATCAGCAGATTTTTTGGATTTAGACAATGAAGCAGATATAACTACAAGCAGCCGACAAGATTTTTTTGAAGATGATGACCGTTATATTGCATTAAAAGAATTTATCAAAAAAGAATTATCGACTATTAGAAGTGACTGGGAAGATGTACGAAGCAATACTGGCGAAGCTGAGGCTTGTAAATATACTGTTGTAAGTGACTGGTATAATGATTTACAGGGAGACGATAAAAAGTCCGCAAAAAAACTATTTGGCAAAATCAATCAATTAACTGTTGAAAAAGATGAAAAGAAAGAACTTTTTAAACACGGTGTCTTGGCTTTTGAATCATTTAAATTAAAAAATGAATTAAGCCAGTTAGAAAAAATTTCTGCAGAAAATATTGCGGCTTTCTTGGAGGTTGCAGGACGTCTTGATAATATTGAAGCTACTATGTATTATCAAATTGTTCAGGAAAGATTAGCTGTCATTCAAAAAATGAAAGATGTTGTTTCTGATGGAAGCTTGGAAAAAGTTGTTCAAGAACATTTAAGCAAAAACCTTTGGTTATTAGATCCATCATGGGATCGAGGAACAGAAGCACCTATCGTAGAACAAGCGTTTAAAACTCAGTTTGATATTATTGATGCCGGACTGACACAAGAAGAGAAAGATGCTCGTCTTGATATCAGATATAAAAAGGCTTCAAATAAACATCTTATCATTGAATTGAAAAGAGGCAATCGCATAGTAAAAACGGATGAACTCTTTGCACAAGTAAGAAAATATTTTTCGGCTACTATGAAGATAATGGAAACCCATGAAATGACAGAGCCATTTGAAATTATAGTGCTATTGGGTCAACATTTAGACGGAAAAGATTTTAATCAAGCTGTTTATGAGGCTACAAAGCGTTCTTTAAAAGAATATAATTGCAGAATAATGTATTATGATGAATTACTTCGTAATGCAGAAAATTTGTATAGTGATTTCTTGGAAAAAAACAAAGGTCTATCGACTCTAAGCGATTTGATTAGCGAATTAGATATGAACTAATATAAACTACTTTTTGGCACTATCCATCGTTTTTTTTCATTAGATAAGCACGAATCTTTTGGGCGTATAATAACACAATGAGGAAAGTATATTGACTCTCCAACAATAACATATTCCACGGAATTATCTATTAGACATGGTTTTTCGCCTAATAATGAATATCCGTATTGACAGAGCGTTTTAAAAGAATTCATATTTTCCTCCAGCATTTTTATTTTATACTTATGCTACATCAAAACTTTATATTCTTTTATATGCCATAGGTTAACCGCCTATGGCATTTTTTATACCCATTTTGAAGGAGGCTGGCAATGAAACTAACAGAAGCAGAAATGAGGATGGTGTTTCAGATTGAAAGTACCAATCAGAACGCCGCCCTGAATGAGATTTACATGACATGGCGCTATGCGCCGAACCCGGCAACGAAAGAAACGGCGGAAAGCCTTCTGGACAAGCTCCCTCCCCTGTCGGATCAGGAGTGCATGGATTTGATCCGCAAGGTGCAGACCGAATACCGTCTGCCGGAGAAGGCCCGCACCATCGGGGAAATGCTGGCAGAAGCCAGACAACGATCCGGGGCGCAGAAGTTATCCGGCCATGACATTATGGCATTGGAGCGTTTCGACCCGGCGACCAGACACATGATCGTCTTTGATGTTCTTACCCATGACTCGCCTGTTGGCTGGAAGGGTGAGAAAATGCGCCTGTTCCTGACCGACGCCGGATACAGCAAGGCTTTGGAAAATCAGGAAAAGGGGCACATCAAAATTCGCAGCCATGCGAAGGTGCTTTCCGGTGACCTCCACTATGACCATAAAGACCGTGAGAGGTAGCCGACTGAAAACTGTATCAAAATTAGTGGGATATCTTCTGTTTTTTCCTCTGTATCTTGCGTTCTGAACAGGGCGTGGATGTTTTCCCATGCGGAAGGCTATGGAGGCATACAGACGGGTAAACCGCTCAAAATCAACACTTTTTATTTTCACAGGAAGGAGGTGCGAAGATGGCTGTTTTTCGTATTGAAAAGACCCGTGATTATACGGTCATGTCGAACCATCACTTGAAAGATCGGACGCTGACCCTGAAATCCAAAGGGCTGCTGTCCATGATGTTGTCGCTCCCTGACGAGTGGAATTACACCACCAGAGGTCTTGCGGCGATCTGCCGGGAAGGTGTGGACAGCATCGGTGCGGCGTTGAAGGAGCTGGAAACCCACGGGTATATCCGGCGCACACAGCTTCGGGATGAAAAAGGCAAGATCACGGATACCGAGTATGTCATTTACGAAATGCCTCAGTGCGAGCCGCCGTCAAGCCCAGGTACGCCTTTACCGGGTACGGCAAAGCCATATACGGAAAACCCGGATATGGGTGTCCCGGATACGGCGGAACCGTGTACGGAAAACCCCGCACAATTAAATACTAATCAAACAAAGACTGATTTATCAAGTACGGAGATATCAAATCCTATCCCATCAAATCCCCCTACCCCCGCAGGGGCAAGGATGGGAATGGATCGGATGGGAGCCAGAGAATGTTATCGTGAAGTGATTTTGGATAACATTGAGTACAGCTATCTGGTGCAGGACAGCCATATCGACCGTGAGCAGCTTGACGAGATCGTTGACCTGATCGTGGATACCGTATGTTCTGCCCGCAAAGTCATCCGCATTGCCGGAGATGATTATCCGGCGGAGGTGGTAAAGTCCCGGTTTATGAAGCTGGACAGCTCCCATGTTCAGTATGTTATGGACTGCATGAAGGACAACACCACCTATGTCCGCAATATCAAGAAATACCTTCTGGCGGCGCTGTATAACGCCCCGACCACCATCAACAGCTACTATTCTTCCCTGGTGCAGCACGATATGTACGGGGACGGGCAAAGGGGGCGAGGCTAAATGCAGGAGGAAGTAACGCGGGGCGCCGTAACGCTCATTGTTGACGGAGCCAAGCTAAGTGAGCAGGTCTTTGAAAAGGCCGTCAAAAAGTTCCTGGAGGAAATCCAGAAAAGCCAGAAGCCCAAAATCTACCGCGGCAGGCAGAGTCTTAAACAACTTGCCAGCCAGAACGCCGGTCTTGCCAATATCGAGATCAGTGACAAGAATATCAAGGCTTTCTCCCGTGTGGCGAAGAAATACCATGTGGATTTTGCCTTGAAGAAAGACACCGCCGCAGAGCAGCCCCGTTACCTGGTCTTTTTCAAAAGCCGGGACGCGGATGCCATCACAGCGGCATTTCAGGAGTTTGCCAGCCGCAAAATGAGCCGTGAGGAAAAGCCCTCCATCCGGGAGCGGCTGACCCAGGCGAAGGAACAGGCGGCAGAGAAAGCGGAACGCCGCACCATTGACCGGGAGAAAGTAAAGGTCAAAGATCGGAGCGTGCAGAGATGAATATGAAAAAACTGTTTTTGCTGAACCTTCCGTATCTTCTGTTCGTGTATCCCTTCGATAAGCTGGCACAGGCTTTCCGGCTTGCGCCCGGTGCTGACCTTTCCGGCAAGCTGCTCTCCATCGGGGACGGCTTCACGGCGGCGTTTTCCTCCCCGTGGCTCAGTTTTCATCCCACGGACCTGCTGATCGGCATAGCCGGTGCGGTGATCCTTCGCATGGCGGTCTACCTGAAAGGCAAGAACGCTAAGAAGTATCGCCACGGGATCGAGTATGGTTCTGCCAGATGGGGTACAGCGGCAGATATTGCTCCCTACATGGACAAGGACTTTTTCCAGAACATTCCCATGACGCAGACGGAACGGATCACGATGGCGAGCCGTCCAAAGCAGCCGAAGTATGCCAGAAATAAAAACATTCTGGTAATCGGCGGTTCCGGCAGCGGCAAGACGCGGTTCTTCTGTAAGCCGTCTCTGCTGCAAGCCCATTCGTCCTATGTCTGCACTGATCCGAAAGGAACCTTGCTGCCGGAAATCGGTGCTTTCCTGGAACGGAAGAAATACCGTATCAAGTGCCTCAACCTGATAAACTTCCGAAAATCCATGAAATACAATCCGCTGGCTTATATCCGATCAGAGAAAGATATCTTAAAGCTGGTGAACGCCCTGATTATGAACACGAAGGGCGAAGGCGAAAAATCTTCGGAAGATTTCTGGGTCAAAGCGGAACGCCTCTATTATTCCGCACTGATCGGCTACATCTGGTACGAGGCCACGGAGGAAGAAAAGAACTTCATCACGCTTCTGGACCTTATCAATGCCAGTGAAGCCAGAGAGGATGACGAGACTTATCAAAGCCCGGTGGACCTGCTCTTTTCTCAGTTGGAAGAACGGGAGCCGGACCACTTCGCCGTGAAGCAGTACCGCAAATTCAAGATGGCGGCGGGCAAAACCTTAAAATCCATTCTCATTTCCTGCGGCGCCCGGCTTGCTCCCTTCGACATCAAGGAGCTGCGGGACCTGATGGAATATGATGAACTGGAACTGGATACCCTGGGCGACCAAAAGACGGCGCTGTTTGTGATCCTGTCAGATACGGACAGCACTTTCAATTTCGTGGCCGCCCTCATGTATAGTCAGCTTTTCAATCTGCTCTGCGACAAGGCGGATGACTTCTACGGCGGACGGCTGCCTGTCCATGTCCGTCTGATCCTGGACGAGTTTGCCAACATCGGCCAGATACCGAACTTCGATAAGCTGATTGCCACCATCCGAAGCCGTGAAATATCGGCTTCTATTATTTTGCAGTCGCAGAGTCAGCTAAAGACCATCTACAAGGACGCGGCAGATACCATCGTCGGTAACTGTGACAGCACCTTGTTTTTGGGAGGCAAAGAGAAATCCACGCTCAAGGAAATTTCGGAGCTGCTGGGGAAAGAGACCATTGATCTCTATAACCAGTCTGAAAACCGGGGCAGTCAGGTTTCCCATGGCCTCAGTTATCAGAAATTAGGAAAGGAGTTGATGACCCAAGACGAATTGGCAGTGATGGACGGCGGCAAGTGTATCTTCATGCTGCGGGGCGTGCGCCCGTTCCTTTCGGACAAGTACGACCTCACCCGGCACCCGAATTACAGATACACGGCCGACGCCGACCCTAAAAATGTCTTTGACATGGAACGGTACATGAAGAAGCAGCGTACCGTGGTAAAACCCACGGACACCTTCGATGTGTACGAGATTGACGCAACAACTTAACCCAAAATCAAAAACATTTTTTAGGAGGATTATTTTATGGAATTTTTCAACAGCGCAGTTGGTGTTTTGCAGACTCTCGTGGTGGCCCTGGGCGCAGGTCTTGGTATCTGGGGCGTTATCAACCTTCTGGAAGGTTATGGCCAGGACAACCCTGCTTCCAAAAGCCAGGGTATGAAACAGTTGATGGCTGGCGGCGGTGTCGCCCTCATCGGCATCACCCTTGTACCTCTGCTCTCCGGCCTGTTCGGTTGATCGTCTGGCGGTGATCGCTTATGGGCGGCATACTCGACAAACTCGATGAATGGCTCCGAGGGCTGCTCATCGAGGGGATCACGGGAAACCTGTCGGGCATGTTCGATACGGTCAATACCAAAGTAAGTGAGATCGCCGGTGAAGTGGGACAGACGCCGCTGGCATGGAACAGCGGCGTCTTTTCTATGATCCGAAACCTCTCTGAAACGGTGATCGTTCCAATCGCCGGGGTTATCCTGACATTCGTAATGTGTTATGAGCTGATCCAGCTTGTGACAGAGAAAAACAATCTGCACGATGTAGATACCTGGATGTTCTTCAAGTGGATTTTCAAGACCTTCTGTGCCGTTCTCATTGTGACGAACACATGGAATATCGTCATGGGTATCTTTGATGTGGGGCAAAGCGTTGTGAACAGCAGCGCAGGCGTCATCATCGGGAATACCTCCATTGATATCAGCAGCGTTATCACGGATATGGAGGCGCAGCTTGAAGCCCTGGGCACGGGAGAATTGTTCGGGCTGTGGTTCCAGTCCCTTTTCGTGGGACTTACCATGAACGCCCTTTCCATCTGTATCATGCTTGTCATTTACGGCCGCATGATTGAGGTGTATTTGACAACTTCCGTTGGACCGATCCCGCTTGCCACTATGACGAACCGGGATTGGAGCCATACAGGACAGAACTACTTGAAATCCCTGTTTGCATTGGCGTTCCAGGCATTTCTAATCATGGTGTGCGTGGGAATCTACTCTGTTTTGGTACAGAGTATCGCCACGGACGGAAATATCTCAGGCGCGATATGGGCCTGCATGGGCTACACGGTCTTGCTGTGCTTCGCCCTGTTCAAGACCGGCAGCCTCTCTAAGAGCCTGTTCGGAGCGCATTAAGGAGGCTTGATAAATTGGCGTATGTAACCATTCCAAAGGATTTGACGAAAGTAAAATCCAAAGTGCTGTTTGGACTTACCAAACGGCAGCTTATATGTTTCGGAGCGGCGGCACTCATCGGAGTACCGCTTTTCTTTTTGCTCAGACGCACGGCCAGCAACAGTGCCGCCGCGTTCTGCATGATTATCGTCATGCTCCCGTTCTTTCTGCTTGCCATGTATGAGCGGCATGGTCAACCCCTGGAGGTGGTGGCCGGACAGGTCATCCGCTGTATGTTCCTGCGGACGAAAGAGCGGCCTTACCAGACAAACAATTTCTATGCAGCCCTGGAGCGGCAGGCCCAGGCGGAAAAGGAGGTGAAAGCCATTGTTCAGAAAGCGAAAGCCAGAGCCGCAGGCACGACAGGCGGCAAAAGCCGCGGTAAAGCTGACCGTCGCAGAAAAACGTGAGATCAGCCGTATCCTGGAAACCGCCAGAGGCGACGGCAAGGTACATTCCGCACAGGACACCTTACCGTTCCGCCAGATGTACCCGGACGGTCTGTGCAAGCTGGACGACCACACCTGGTCGAAGTGTATCGAGTTCGAGGATGTGAATTATCAGCTTGCAAAGCCTGACGACCAGACGGCGATCTTTGAAGCCCTCTGCGATATGTATAACGCCCATGACGCTTCTATCGGGATGCAGCTCTCCCTTGTGAGCCGCCGCATGAACCGGGAGGATTTTGTGAAGCGTATCGAGATCGCGGCGCAGGGAGATCACTTCGACCATATCCGTGAGCTTTACACACAAATGCTCCGCAAGCAGCTTGAACGGGGCAACAACGGTCTTATCAAAACAAAGTATCTGACCCTCACCATCGAGGCACGGGACAGCAAAACCGCACGGGCACGATTTTCCCGGATCGTCATGGATGCCCTCAACCATTTCAAGGTCATGGGTGCTCTGGCAAAGGAGATTGGCGGCAAGGAGTGGCTGGAAACGCTCCACGGCATCCTGCACCCGGACGGGGAACGGTTTGCCTTTGAATGGAGCTGGCTTGCCCCTTCCGGCCTGTCGGTTCAGGATTTTATCGCACCATCTTCCTTCCGCTTCGGTGAAGCACGGAAGTTCACGATGGCGGATAAATTCTGTGCCGTGTCCTTTCTGCAGATCAGCGCACCGGAAATGGATGACCGTATGCTCACCGAACTGCTGGATACGGACAACGGGCTGCTTGTCAGCCTCCATATCCGCAGCATGGACCAGAACGAGGCAATCAAAACGGTCAAGCGGAAGATCACTGACATTGACAGTATGAAGATCGACGCGCAGAAAAAGGCGGTGCGGGAAGGTTTCGATATGGATATCAGTGCGACTCGTTCCTGAACAAAGCCTTCGTGGTTGAAGGACAAAATCAGGCACTAACAAAAGAACGAAATTTCAAATGTTAGGAGAACTAACAATCCAAGCGGTGGAATGATGGGGTAACGCCCTGAAACGCCCCCTTAATACTCCGACTGGCATTTCTACAAAAATGTGACTTGTCAGAAGCTCGGTGAAGTCGGCCGAGAGTAGCCGTAAGGTCTGCTGGATAATTACCAGCCTCCACGAAAGCTGTCCAGAGGTGGATGGTGCTACCTATAGGCCGGAGGTCTATAAAATACCCATGGTCAGAATGTCTGAAATATATGACTGACGAAAACCGCGAATGTACGGGTCTATACCATGACGGCATAGAAATGTGCCGGTAGCGTTAATCGTTAGCCAGTGTGGTGGAGTAAGAATTGATGTTATAAAACACCATGGCACGTTACAGGCGTGTCCAAGCTGGCAGGCTCAAAGCGGAGACCTAAAGGTATATGTATAGATAGGATTGTTGGAACGAGGAAAGGCAGTAGGTATTTTTTTTATGAAAATATAGGATGACGAAGAACGATAAGTATCCGAACTGCTGCTGAAAAGCAGAGGTCGAACCTGTGACGTTTTCTGCGAAAAAGAAGAAAACAGAGGAATGGCCTCAAGTCAGTCAAACAGCCTATCAGCACTTAGTCGCAATTAGGATTGCGAGTATGACAAAAAGAAGTCACTCGCCGTAAGGGAGAGTGATGCCTAATGCCAAATGAGAAGCATACAAAAACAAAATGCGTAGAATACCTCCGTCACGCAGAATATTACGATATGCAGCATACTTTTGATGATCTGTATGCCAGAAGTCAGACTGGAGAAATATTTGACAGTCTGATGGATGTGATACTTTCAAGAGAAAACATCCTGCTGGCTTACAGAAATATCAAATCCAATACCGGTAGTTTCACACCGGGAACGGATAAGCTGAAGATTTCGGATATTGGCAAACTTACCGCTGACGAAGTAACAGCCAGGGTATGCAAAATCGTAAAAGGAGGAAAAAACGGCTACACCCCCAGAAGTGTAAGAAGGAAAGAAATCCCAAAGCCCAACGGAAGCACCAGACCTCTGGGAATCCCGTGCATCTGGGACAGGCTGATACAACAATGTATCAAGCAGGTCATGGAGCCAATCTGTGAAGCCCGGTTCAGCAATAACAGCTATGGTTTCCGTCCTAACAGGTCGGTAGAAAATGCAATAGCGGCAGTTTACAGGCTTATGCAGAGATCCGGACTTTCCTATGTTGTGGAGTTCGATATTAAGGGTTTCTTTGATAATGTTGACCACTCAAAACTCATAAAACAGTTGTGGTCGCTGAATATCCGGGACAAAGAATTGCTTTTTGTAATTCGCAGGATTCTCAAAGCACCCATTCTCATGCCAGACGGACACACAGTACATCCAACAAAAGGGACGCCGCAGGGCGGTATTATCTCCCCATTGTTGGCCAACGTTGTCCTGAACGAACTTGACCATTGGATAGAAAGCCAGTGGCAGTGCAATCCGGTAACAGAGAATTATTCCCACAGGGAAAATGCTTCGGGTTCTCCGATACAAAGCCATGCGTACCGGGCCATGCGGAATACAAACCTAAAAGAAATGTATATCGTAAGATATGCCGATGATTTTCGCATCTTTTGCAGGACAAAGGAGCAGGCAGAGCGGACAATGATAGCGGTAATGCAATGGTTGAAAGAACGCCTGAGACTTGAAATATCCCAAGAGAAAACGAGAGTTGTCGATACCAGGCGGAGCTATTCTGAATTTCTTGGGTTCAAAATCAGATTACACAAAAAGGGCAAAAAGTACGTTGTGCAATCGCACATGTGCGATAAAGCATATAAAAAGGCAAAGGCGAATCTGATAAAACAGGTCGGAAACATCAAATTCCCAAGAAAAGACCGTGGAGAGGCCGGAGAAGTTCGGCTATTCAACTCCATGGTCATGGGAATCCAGAATTACTATCAGCTTGCCACTGACATCAGTATTGATTGCGGTGACATTGGCAGGGCTGTCAACACAGTCCTTAAAAACAGACTGAAATCTGGAAAGACGCACCGCCTGAAAGATGAAGGCCGTGACCTTACCAAAGTGGGACTCCAAAGATATGGGAACTCGGAGCAGCTAAAATATATAGCACAATCCAAAGAGCCTATTTATCCCATAAGCTATGTTCAATGCAAAAATCCAATGAGCCAGCGACGGAAAGTATGTGCATACACAGTAGAAGGACGAACCGAAATTCACGATAATTTGCGAATAAATACCTTCCTGATGTTACAGCTTATGAACGCACCTACTTACCGCCGCAGCACAGAATATGCGGATAACCGCATCTCACTATTCTCTGCCCAATGGGGAAAATGTGCGGTTACAGGTACAGACTTCAAATGTATTTCGGAAATCCACTGCCACCATAAAATACCAAGAGTTGATGGCGGCAGTGATAAGTACGAAAATTTGGTACTGGTGCTTGCGCCAGTGCATGAACTGATACATGCCGCTGATGAAAATACGATATTTTCCTACATTTCCGCTCTAAAATTGGATACTAAGCAAATTGCAAAGTTAAATAAGCTGAGAATACTGGCAAAAAGGAAACCTATCATCTTGGAGAACCAAAATCATGTAAATTATTCTCATAATGGTATGACTAAGGAAACTAAGAAAACTGTTTGATTGATGGAACGCCGGATGCGGTGAAAGTCGCATGTCCGGTGTGAAGCGGGGGAAAAGTTGGAGATAACTTCAAAGACTTACCTATCGCTATTCCCCACCGATCTTGCCACCTACGCAGGCGAGGCAAAGAACATCCTCCGTGACCTGCAAAGCAGAAATGAGCGAATGTTCCTGATGACCTTCCTGGTGGTAAATTTTGCAGACAGCAAGCAAAAGCTGGAGAATGATCTTCTCCGTGCGGCAAGCGTGGCGCAGAAATATAACTGTTCCCTGGTACGGCTGGACTTTCAGCAGGAGGACGGCTTCGTGTCGGCTCTGCCCCTGGGTGTCAACCGCATTAAGATACAGCGCGGGCTTACCACTTCGGCGGTGGCGGTGTTCGTTCCCTTCACCACGCAGGAGATTTTCCACGGCGGCGAAGCCCTCTACTACGGGCTCAATGCCACTTCCGGCAACATGATCCTTGCCGACCGCAAAAAGCTGAAAACACCCAACGGCATGATCTTAGGCACACCCGGCAGCGGCAAGAGTTTTTCCGCAAAGCGTTCCATCGTGGGTGTGTTCCTGAATACAAAGGACGATATCCTGATCTGTGACCCGGAGGCGGAATATTTTCCGCTGGTGAACCGTCTGGAAGGACAGGTCATCAAAATCTCACCTACCAGTACACAGTATGTGAACCCTATGGATATCAACCTCAATTACAGCGAGGATGATAACCCGCTGGCGCTGAAATCAGATTTTATCCTGTCGTTCTGCGAACTGGCGGCAGGCGGACGGAACGGTCTGGAGCCGGTGGAAAAGACGGTCATTGACCGTGCCGTGCGGATCGTGTACCGCCCCTATATCGCAGACCCCCGCCCGGAGAATATGCCGCTGCTGGAAGATTTGTATGACGAGATCAAACGGCAGCCGGAGCCGGAGGCACAGCGGATCGCGGCGGCACTGGAACTGTATGTGCATGGCAGCCTGAATGTTTTTAACCACCGTACCAACGTGGATATCAACAACCGTATTGTCTGCTTTGATATCAAGGAGCTGGGAAAGCAGCTCAAAAGCCTGGGTATGCTGGTGATCCAGGATCAGGTGTGGAACCGTGTTTCCCAGAACCGGGATCAGGGCAAATCTACCTGGTATTTCGTGGACGAGTTCCACCTTCTGCTGCGCGGTGAGGTTGGTTCCTGGAGTGTGGAGATTTGGAAACGCTTTCGCAAATGGGGCGGTATCCCCACGGGAATTACGCAGAACATCAAGGACCTGCTTTCCTCCCCGGAGATCGAGAACATCTTTGAAAACAGCGATTTTGTGTACCTTCTGAACCAGGCCAGCGGAGACAGAAAAATCCTCTGCGAGCGCCTGAATATCTCCAACCAGCAGGCGGCACATATCAGCAACGCAGGCCCCGGCGAGGGGCTGATCTTCTTCGGCAATGTGATCCTGCCTTTTGTGGATGACTTCCCGAAGGACAATGAACTTTACAGCATTATGACGACAAAACTTGGTGAAACCGGGAAAGGAGAAAACGAACATGAATGATCCCCGCTATTTGCATACGGAAGAAAAGCAGGAGGGCGAAACCTTTTTTGATGTGATGAACCGGCTGATTGCCAGAAGCAAGGCGGTCACGGCGGATATGGAGGCGGTCCTTGCGGAGTTGGAAAGTGAGATCGAACCGTTCCGTGTACCGAAGGGCCATGAATAAACTGACCCATGTGAGCCTGTTTTCCGGCATTGGCGGTCTGGACCTGGCGGCGGAGGCTGCCGGGTTTGAAACCGTCTGCCAGTGTGAGTGGGCGGATTTTCCGCACTCCGTCCTCTCCGCACGATGGCCGGATGTTCCCAAGTTCCGGGATATTACTACTTTTACGAAGGAGGCGTTTTTTGAAAAAACAGGACTTGAAACAGTTACCGTTATCTCAGGCGGCTTTCCCTGTCAGCCCTTCTCCACCGCCGGAAAACGGAAGGGCTTTGCGGATGAACGCTACCTGTGGCCGGAAATGTGCCGCGTTATTACCGAGCTGCGGCCCCGTTGGGTGCTTGGGGAAAATGTTGCTGGCTTCATCAATATGGGGCTCGACAAAACGATCTTTGACCTGGCAAAAGCGGGATACGCTGTTCTCCCATTCGTATTTCCGGCTTGCGGTGTCGGCGCATGGCATGAGCGCCAGCGAACTTTTATCGTCGCGGCTGATGTTTCCCACACCCCTTGCCTCCGACAACAACACCGCCAGGGACGCGGCAAGCCTGGATGTGTTCCTGTCGGACAATGGGATATTCCGCAAGAGGAACCGAAACGGGGCGATCTGGAGCCTCAGCCTGTCGGCGGCGGTATTCTATCTGACCCCGGTGGCGTCGGACGGTTTCCGCTCGACCTTGAAGCCGTCGGCCTTCGATCCAGCGAAGAAGGACGGGAACCTGTCGGCGCAGATCATCTCTCAGGAACAGCCGGTGTCCGAAACGGCAGCACTGAACCCGGATTGGGTGGAATGGCTCATGGGCTTCCCGAAAGGATGGACGGACGTATCCTCTGGACCGCCGAGCCAGAAGGAATCCCCCGCATGACCGAGCGCATGGATGACCGGGCACTGCGGCTGAAAACTTTGGGAAATGCGGTCTGCCCGCCCCAGGCCTATCCCATTTTCCGCTATATCGCCATGATTGAAAATGGCACCTGCGGCGACTTTTGCCCCTATGGAAAGGAAGGTGACTGCCTATGAGGGAACTGAAAGCAACCGATAAGATCACGCAGAAAATGACCCGTGACGGTGCGGTATCAGAAAACCTTGCCACGGGAGAGGTGGAACATATCAGCAGCCGGGAGCCGGAAACGGAGCTGTCCGCTTCTTCGGAAGAATCCGCTGATGCTGCGGCTGATCTTGCCCTGCGTGCGGCGGAACACCATGAGAAGAAAAGCGCACGAAAGGCTGAAAAGGCTGATACCCAGGCGGTGCGGGATGGTTCTGCTGCAAGGCAGCGCCCGTCCTCCCGTCTGCAATTCACCGAGGAAGAACGCGCCGATCCCGCACTTGGAAAGTACATCGACCATTCCGACCGTGCGGCGGACAGGCTGGACGCGGCAAAGGCCGCTATCCCCACAAAGAAAGTTCTCCGTACCGAGCGTGTTTTTGACGAGACAGCCGGAAAAGGAAAAACGCAGCTTCACTTTGAAGAAGTGGAGAAACGCCCCAACGGACGCCTGCGGCACAATCCGCTTTCTCGGCCGGTCCATGAGATTGTCCACGCTGCCCACGCGAAGGTGCATGAGGTAGAGCAGGAAAATGTGGGTGTAGAGGCCGGACACAAAGGCGAGGTGTTGACGGAACGCGTGTTTGCCTATGGAAAGGGCAAAGTCCGTGCCGCCGTCCACCATCACCGCACAAAGCCCTGGCGTGACGCGGCGAAGGCAGAGCAGGCTTCTTTTAAGGCAAACGCCGACTACCTTTACCAAAAGGCACTGCATGATGATCCTGCATTGGCAGCTTCTAACCCGGTATCCCGCTTTCTGCAGAAACAGCGGATCAAGCGGAACTATGCAAAGGAGCTGCGGCAGGCGGAGAAAACCGCAAAGAACACCGCAGCTACGGCGAAAAGTGCGGCGCAGAAAGCAAAGGACGCCTTCAAGGAAACATTCCTCTACATCAAACACCATAGCCGGGCGGTTCTGCTGGTGATCGGCATTGGTGCCTGTGTTGTCCTGCTGTTTGGCGGGATATCTTCCTGTTCCATGATGGCGGGCTCCGGCGTGGGCGGTGTATTCACTTCCTCTTATCTCTCCGAGGATGCGGATATGCTGGCTGCGGAGGCGGCCTACTGCGAATTGGAGCAGGCGCTTCAATATGAGCTGGACCACTATGAGGCTCTGCACCCCGGATATGACGAATACCGTTTTGATCTGGACGAGATCGAACATGACCCTTATGTGCTGATCTCCATTCTCACGGCGTTCCATGAAGGGGTGTTCACCATCGACGAGGTTCAGGCGGAATTGCAAATGCTCTTTGAAAAGCAGTACATCCTGACGCAGACCGTGGAAGTGGAGGTACGCTATCGGACGGAGACACGGACAGACAGCGAGGGAAACGACTATGACGTGGAAGTACCGTATAACTACTATATCTGCAAGGTGAAGCTGGAAAACTTCAACCTATCCCATGTGCCGGTCTACATCATGGACGAAGAAACACTTTCCCTGTATGCGGTCTATATGGCAACGCTGGGGAACCGGGAAGATTTGTTCCCAGGCTCCGGCTATGTAGGCAAGTACACCAAACCACCCACCACCTATGATATTCCGCCTTCCGCACTGGAAGATGAAACCTTTGCAGCGCTCATTACCGAGGCGGAG
Source organism: Blautia sp. 2227st1_G12_2227SCRN_220401 (assembly GCF_039062885.1). Taxonomy (NCBI): domain Bacteria; kingdom Bacillati; phylum Bacillota; class Clostridia; order Lachnospirales; family Lachnospiraceae; genus Blautia; species Blautia sp. 2227st1_G12_2227SCRN_220401. Next base: position 58,077 of record NZ_JBCLNI010000015.1, read on the forward strand.
AAGTACATCGGCTATCCCTATGTCTGGGGCGGCAGCAATCCGAACACTTCTTTTGATTGCTCCGGCTTCGTATCCTGGGTGCTGACGCAAAGCGGCGTCTGCAATACGGGCAGGCTGGGAGCCCAAGGACTCTACAATATTTCCACCCCGGTATCCTCTGCCAACGCAAGACCCGGCGACCTGATCTTTTTCGTCGGCACTTACGATACACCGGGCATTTCCCATGTGGGTATCTATGTGGGCGGCGGAAAAATGCTGCACTGCGGCGACCCCATTCAGTATGCAGATATCAACACAAGCTACTGGCAATCCCACTTTTACGCTTTCGGGCGACCGCCCTACAACTAAAAAACGATATGGAGGTAATTTGATTTATGGCAACGACACAGAAGATCCGCAATGACATTGCGAAAACCAAAGAAAAGATCGCGGAGCAGCAGAAACGCCTCCGTGCGCTGGAGACCCAGCTTGCGGAGGAAGAAAATCTGGAAATCGTCCGCATGGTAAAAGCCGTGAAGATGGACAATAAGGAGCTGACCGCTTTCCTGAAAGCCTATGCCAGCGGTATGATCTCCCTACCGGAAGGCATGCTGCAGGAGGGCGACACAGAGAATGAGGAAACGGAGGGATACGAGGATGAAGCATAATTTTATGACAAAAATGGTATCGGCTCTTTTGGCGGTGGTGCTCAGCACTGCCGCTTTTTCTGTCACCGCCTTTGCCAGCGGCGGTGAGGAAAGCACGGAGTCCATGGCTGAACAGGAAACGGCCGGTGATGTTTCTGATCTGCTTTCCGCTCTGGCAGGCAGCCAGGTCACGGTATCCGTCACCGATGATGGTATCCAGTTCAGTTCCGGCGAAAATGACCCCGGGCAGACCGGTACTGTCACCACGGGCGGCGGCAATTTGAATGTCCGCACGGGTGCGGGAATGGACTACACCGCCTTCACCCAGCTTCCCAATGGAACGACCGTGAAGGTGATCGGCACAGACGGCGACTGGCTGAAGGTCATCCTGCCGGAGAAAGTCGGCTATGTCTATTCCGGCTACATGACGGTAAGTGACGGCGAGGCTGGCTCTGGGGAAGGTTCTTTCTCTCTGGATGCGGAAACACTGGAAAATCTGCTGGGTATGCTGGGCGGTGGTTTGAATGGCGGTGCCGCCTTGACTCCGGACGGGAACCTTTCGCTGATTGACGATATTGGCAGCCCGACCGCCAGCGGCAAGCAGTTTATTACAGTGGAAACGAAGAACGGCAATGTGTTCTATCTCATTATCGACCGTGACGATGAGGGCGAGGAAACCGTGCATTTTCTGAACCAGGTGGATGAAGCCGACCTCATGGCGCTTACGGAGGATGGAGAAAAGGCGGAAACACCTATTGTCTGCACCTGTACGGAGAAGTGCCAGGCCGGAGCGGTCAATACCGCTTGCCCGGTCTGCGTAAAAAACCTTAGTGAATGTGTTGGCACAGAACAGAAAGCTGCGGAGCCCACCGAGCCGGAGAATCCGGAGCCTGAAAAGAAAAGTAATGCTGGGGCGATCCTGGCGGTGCTGCTGATCCTTGCAGCCGGAGGCGGCGCGGCGGTCTATTTCCTGGTGCTGAAACCGAAGCAGGGAAAGAAAGTTCCCGCTGATCTGGATGATTTCGACCTGGAGGATGAAGAAGAATATCTGACCGAGGATGAGGAAACGGAGGAAAAGAATGAGTAAACTGATTATCGCAGAAAAACCGAGTGTGGCAAAATCTATCGCGTCGGCCCTGGGTGCTTCATCCAGGGCCGATGGCTTTTATGAGGGCAACGGCCTTCTCGTATCCTGGTGTGTGGGGCACTTGGTATCCCCGATGGATGCGGGCGGCTATGACGAGAATTTCAAGAAATGGCGCTATGATGATCTTCCCATTCTGCCGGAGCCATTTCGCTATGTGCTGGCACCAGGCAAGGAGGATACTTTTGAAAATCTCCGTGCCCTGATGAACCGCCCCGATGTGGATACCATTGTCAATGCCTGTGACGCCGGGCGGGAAGGTGAGCTGATCTTCCGTCTGGTGTATGAAATGGCCGGCTGCCGCAAGCCGGTTCTTCGGCTCTGGATTTCCTCAATTGAGGACAGCGCCATCCAGGAGGGCTTTTCTGATCTGCGTCCCGGTGCCGATTATGAAGCCCTGTATCAATCAGCCCTCTGCCGCCAGAAAGCGGATTGGCTGGTGGGGATCAATGCCACGCGCCTTTTCTCCGTTCTCTATCACCGCACCTTGAATGTGGGCCGTGTGCAAACACCCACGCTGGCAATGCTGGCGGAGCGTGACGCAAAGATCACGCTGTTTCACAAGGAAAAATATCATCTGCTGCGCCTGACGCTGGATGGAGCCGAGGCGGTGTCGGAGAAATTCACCGATTCGGCAGCGGCGGAACAGGCAGCGGCCATGTGCAAGGGTGCGACCGTCACCTGTACCTCTGTCACGAAGGAGCAGAAGAAGGAACAGCCGCCGAAGCTCTATGACCTTACCACCTTGCAGCGGGAGACAAACCGCCTGTTTGGATACACAGCGAAGCAGACCCTTGACTACGCCCAGAGCCTCTACGAAAAGAAGCTACTGACCTATCCCCGCACAGACAGTCGGTATCTGACCTCCGATATGGCGGAAACGGCGTCCTGCGTGATCCACCTGGCGGCGAAACTGCCACCTTTTGATAGCTGCACAGACTTCTTCCCTCTGATGGAGGCCATGATTTCCGACAAAGATGTATCCGACCACCACGCCATTATCCCCACGATGGAGATTGAAAAAGCGGATATCAAGGCTCTGCCTCTGGGTGAGCGCAATTTGTTCCTCCTTGTCTGCTGCAAGCTGCTGTGTGCATCGGCGGAGCCGTATGGGTATGAGACGGTCACGGCCACATTTGACTGCTGCGGCCATTCCTTCACCGCAAAGGGCAAGCGCGTCATCTCCGAAGGCTGGCGGGAGATCGACCGCATTTTCCGCGCCTCCCTGAAGGAAAAGCCTGCGGATGGGGACGGCGATGCGCTGCCGGACTTCACCGAAGGGCAGACTTTTGACGGTGCGGAGGTTGCTGTTACCGAGCATTTCACCCAGCCGCCGAAGCCCTATACCGAAGATACCCTCCTGTCCGCTATGGAGAACGCGGGCAAGGAGGATACGCCGGAGGACGCCGAGCGAAAAGGACTGGGCACGCCCGCCACCAGGGCGGCTATCATCGAAAAGCTGGTGACAGCCGGATTTGTGGAGCGCAAGGGCAAGAGCCTGATCCCCACAAAAGCCGGTATCAACCTTGTCACAGTCTTGCCGGAGCCGCTGACCTCTCCCATGCTGACGGCGGAATGGGAACAAAAATTGACGGAGATCGCAAAGGGCGGCGCTGACCCGGATACCTTCATGGACGGTATCCGCACGATGGTCCAGGAGATCGTGTCCACCTATTCCTGCATTTCCGAGGATGGCAAAAAGCTGTTTGCCCCGGAGAAGGAAGTGATCGGTACCTGCCCTCGCTGCGGCCAGCCGGTTTATGAGGGCAAGAAGAACTTTGCGTGTTCGGATCGGTCCTGCGGTTTCGTTCTCTGGAAAAATGACCGCTTCTGGACGAGCCGCAAGAAGGAGCTGACAAAGAAAATGGCAGCGGACCTTCTGAAAAAAGGCCGCACCAATGTCAAGGGAATGTGGTCTGAAAAGAAACAGGCTGCTTATGACGCTGCGGTGATCTTGGATGACACGGGTGGCAAATACATCAACTTCAAACTGGAATTTCCGAAAAGAAAGGAAGGTGTCAATGGCAGAAAATAAGACTTTGGAACATTTACCCGAAGTGAGGGCGGCGGTGGCTGCCCTCTCCCCGGAGGGCCGGGAGCTACTGATGGCGGTGCAGGCATCGCCCTTCAAGCTGACAACGCCGGAGCAGTTTAAGGAGTTTACGGACAACATCGACTATTTCGTATTTGAGCCCAATATCCACGATCTGAATGATCTGGGGTGGCGGTATCTGGCACTGCACATGGATATGCTGCTGCCCCCAGAACTTCTGAAAGCGATCGACCCTGTTCCTTTTGGCAAGTACGCCCTGCAAGAGGAACAGGGCCATTTTACGGAACACGGATATATTTCTCTTTCCGGCGACGAGTGGGTGCATGAACGCCCTGCGGAGCCTGAGAAAAAGCCCTCCATCCGGGAACGGCTGGAACAGGGCAAGAAGGAATGTGCGGAGAAATGCAAGGCGCAGCCCCATAAGGAAAAATCTGCGCCGGAGCTGTAAGGAGGTGCTGATATGCCATATTACGATCACGACAAGGATTATCCCGTTGCTGCCTTTATCACCAATCTTGGGAAGTACAATGAGGGTGAGCTTGTGGGCGAGTGGGTGAAGTTTCCCACCACCGCCGAGGAATTGAAGGAAGTGTTCAAACGTATCGGGATTGGCCAGAAGGACGACTTCGGCAATCCCTATGAGGAATGGTTCATCACGGACTATGACTGCTATGTGGACGGTCTTTACAGTAAGCTGGGTGAATATGAAAATCTGGACGAGCTGAATTATCTGGCATCGAAGCTGGATGAAATGAGCGAAAGCGAATACGCACAGTTTCAGGCCGGTATGGAAATGGGCGACCATTGCGGCAGCCTGCAGGAGATCATCAACCTCACCGAGAATCTGGATTGCTATGAGGTTTACCCCGATATCCATGACTATGACGATCTGGGCCGCTATTACATCGAAGAACTGGACGTTATGCAGGTGCCGGAGCATTTGCAGAATTACATCGACTATGAGGCCTACGGCCGGGACGTTGCGTTGGAGGAAAACGGCACCTTCACGGATCAGGGCTATGTGCGTGATACGGGTGACAGTTTCCATGAGTATTACGACGGTGAGCGCGGCAGTATCCCCGACGAGTACCGGGTGATGACCTTTCAGGACGATCTTCCCGAAGAAGAAAAATCCGAGTGGGCTATGGATATCGCCTTTGACATGGATGAGTTTTTCCGTCAGAACGATCCGCAGTATGCGGCGGAGCACCCGGAGGCACACGCCGCAAAGGAAGAAATTTACGAAAGCCTGATGGCCGGACGCATTTCCACTCTGGATGAAAAGCTGGCGGCACTGGGGCAGACGCAGGAGGACTATCTTCCCTCGGAGATTGAAAAGTTCAAGGACGCCACGGGCTATGAGGAATTTCTTGATTTTGATCCGGCGGAGGTCAAGGCCGCTTTGGATGACCCGGAGAAGTCCCATGCGGATGAAATGCTGTCCGCTGCGGAAAGGGCTGCCTCGGAAAAGATGACTGTGCTTGTAGTGGAGCCTATGAAGGAACCCTATAAGAAGGAGATCGCCCCCGATCTTCATTCCCTGCAGGCGGAGGTCGGCGGAGACATTGGCGCAACTTATCCCTATTCTGACCCGGTGGCGCTGGTTTGCAATGATGAAGGAAAGCTCATAGGGCTTGATTTGAACCGTGGGCTGCGGGATGAAAATGGAGAAATTTATGATATCGTAGCAGGAACTTTCCTGGTGGTTGGACTTGGTGAGGAAGATTTTGCGTCCCTGTCCCCGGAACTGATCCAGAAATACACGGAACAGTTCAAAACACCGGAACGATTTATGCAGATCAATGGCAATATCGTTGTTCTCCCTGTTCCTGCTGAGAAACAAGACCTCGCTTATCTGCCAGACCGTTTTGAGACCGGCGAGCGTGTGCAGACACCGAGGGGCAGCTTTCAGGTGACGGCTATGAGCCGGGAACAGATGGAGGCGGCCGGTTACGGTGTCCACCATATTTCCGATGATGGAAAGTATCTTATCATGGGAAACGGCACACGGGCCTTTGCCGTGGCAGCGGAACAGCCGGAAAAGGATAATCCCCTCCGCACAGCGGAAATGACGCTGGAGGATGACTACGGCATGATCGACGGCGTTATCAACAACGGCAGACGCGGCGAGGAATTGGAAAAAGCCCAGGAGTACGCAGAGCGGACAACGCCGGAGAAGCCTTCCATCCGTGAGCGGTTGGAGGACGCAAAACGGGAGTGTGCCGAACATAAGCCCCCAGAGGGCAAGAAGCCCGGTCGTGATGTGCCGGAGCATGACTGCCTATGAGCCGAAGCAAGAAGTGGCGGCTGGAATGGGCGTTCTTTCTGGGCGAGAACGGCAGGCGGCAGTATAACCATATCTGTAAAAAATGTGTTCACGGCTGCAAGCAGAGTTTCCGGGCGTGTCTGGTCGCTTGTCCGCATTACAGTTCCAAACGATCTAAAATTTGTGAGGATAAGGGTAGAAAAACCGTAGAATAATTCCCTGTATCCGTACTTTCAAAGAGAGCCTTTATGATTTCTCATGTGTCGGTCTGCTTGCTGGCACATAGAGAAAATGGCTCGATTTCAAACACTTTCTGATACACAAAACGGGAGTACAGCTTTTCGGTTCATTCGATTGGCTGTACTCCCGCTTTTTCTTTTTGCTATCATCAAATTACTTTAACACGGTTCTGTTGTTTGAACAGGGGTACAAATTGTACCTCCGTTGAAAAGGAATTTCCATAGTATTTTCTCATTAGGATTGGATAGGAAAGGATGGATAGCCGCCGCAGTAGGCGTTGTGGGAATGTGTGTAAACTGCCAGGATTGTGAGGCTGTGGGAAAGCTGTTTGCAGACTTGTGGGAAAAGGCTTGTCTTTTTCCATCAGGTTGTGAATGGCTTTTCCATCGGCACGAGCGGCAGTTTTCCATATTTCCATGACGCAAAAATCAGCCTACAATCAGCCGGTACACCGTCAGCGGCACATACCATACCGCTACGATCAGCCGCCATACCAGAATGAAACCACCTATCACGCCGCCGATAATGAAGTTCAATGCAAACAGGGCGATCCCTCCACCCAGGGAGCCGCCGCCAGGCACGATCCAGAGGCACATCCGATGGAGGCCAAACGGCAGCCCGCAGAGTATCCAGAGCCATACATAGTCAAGCTCTCCGTTCTTCATGCAGGCGGATTTGAAGATACAATACAGAATCAGTGCCACGGTCACGGGCAGTACACTTTTGAAGAATAATGCTTTGATTGCTTCGCTTCTTGTCATCGGTAAAACCTCCTTCCGCAGTTCCATTATACAGGATGCCGGGAGCTACGCCCAGCGTCTTTCAAAGAAATTTATTCAAGTTCATGCCGCCGCTGTTGTTCCTGTTCCTTTGGAACGGCCAGCAGCGCATCCACATTCTGTTTGACAGTTTCGTATTTCTGGGCTTCGGCTCTTGCGGCTTTATATTCAGCAAGGAGCCGTTCCTTTTCTGCGTTGAGATTGGCAAGCTCCGTTTTCATGCTTTCCGTTGTCGGCAGCGGCACAGTCCCCAGCCGTTTTAATTCTCTGGCGGCCGCTTCAAAAAGGATGATCTCGCTCTCATGCCCCCGCAGGAACTTTTCTTTATCATTCGATTTACGGTATCGGTCATAAAGTGGCTTTAACTGGCGGTAAGTGCCGGCGTGCTTCATCACAAGGGTAAGTTCGGCACTTCTGCTTTCTATTCGCTTGATCTCCGTATGAGTGGTATCTCTGCGCACAGACACGGCGGTCAACTTGCTTTCCAGTTCTCCATAGTTGCTTATCCCGTGCTCGGTCAGGAAATTCATGGTCTTGGCGGCTTGTTTCAGATTGTTCAGCTTCGCCCAATGGGTGAAGCCTGCGCTCTGCTGTGCCTTGATGTTATTTTGGATATCAATGAGCAGGCTGATCTTTCCGTCCTGCCGTTTCGGTTGGTGGGAAGGTCTGGATCGTCCGGCAATCCGGGCGGCAAGGGCTTCTTCGGTGTAGTCCACACCCAGGGTTTTCAGACGGGTGAATCGTTCCTGATCCGGCGCTCTGGCGGAGATATATTTGCCCCGCTTGATCTCATAGCCTTCTCTCTGCAGGCGGCGAAGCAGTTCTTCTAAATCGGAACAGGCTGGCAGGAGTCGGTCGATTGCCGCTTTCAGCTTTGCCTTATAGCTGGTGCCGTTCTGCGTAGCCTGATGTTCAATATAGCTCTTGCCCTTGTCCTGTCCTGGGATGATGACAGACAGACCGTGTTCCTTGCAAAGCCGGTCCGAAGTGCGGCGGATATAGTGATAACTCCGCTTGTTGGAATGGTAGTGCTTATGATCCGCAAAGCTGACCGCATTGAAAATCAGGTGATTATGAACATGATCTTTGTCTATATGAGTGGTAAGTACAAACTCATACTTGCCGCCCAGGATTTCTTTTGCAAGCTCCATGCCGATCTCATGGGCCTGTTCCGGCGTGACCTCTCCAGGCTGAAAGGCTTGGATCAGGTGACGGCCCAGGTTCGTTCCCTTGTCGATGGCATGGAGGCGGGTCCAAGCAAATTCGATATCCGCAGTTTCGGCGGCGCAGCCATAGGAGGAAACAAGCAACTTTCCGTCCGTCTTTTCCGGGTTGCAGATATAGTCAATGGCCGCTTTCAGCGTTGACTTGATAGGATGTGTCTTTGTAACTGCCATATCTCGTCCAGCCTTTCCCGTATCTCGTCCATGTCAGACTGATACGCAGAGCCTCCGGCGTTGATCCGCTTGGCGATCTGGTTGATGTTCCGACCGATGGCGGAAAGTTCTTTGGTAAATGCCTTGATATCTGCGGTGTCCGTATAGATGATATACCCGTCAATCGCCATCTTTCGAAGGTAGGCGCCATATCTGCGTGTGGGTAACTGGCTCATTTTTTCGTCTATGAGCCGCTTTTCGTCCTCCGTAACATAGAATTTCATTTGGATATTCCGCTTTCGGTTTGCCATGCGCCGCCTCCGTTCCTCATAAGGGTTTGGGACTATCCCAACAAGCAATTTTGAATTTTCGGGTAAGGGACCTGAAAATCTCAAAATTCGCAAGCGGGTACTCGCTTGCTGTGCTTGCTACCGTATCTTATCCCTACTTATAAAGCGTTTCGGAAACCTCAAAATGCCCGCAAAATAAGAAAAACAGAGGATGTTCAGACACCCTCCGTTTCTTCATTCGGCTTTTCAATTTTTAAGGCCCCGTCAATGGCACCCTCCACGATAGGCAAATACTGTTCCGGGCAGAGCTTTAACTTCTGTCCGACCCGCTGGCGCAGCTCGCTTTCCTCTCGCATGACCTCTGGATTGAAATATCTCTCCATCGGCAGGCCGCAGATTTTTACAAGCTGAATAATGACCGGCAGGCTGGGGATCGTGCCCTCGTTTTCGATGTTGGCAAGATACCTGGTATCAATGTTCACCTTTTCGGCTAAATCTTTTCGTGCAAGGTTCTTCGCCTTCCGTGCTTCTTTTACATCTGCACCGAAGGTTTCAAAGCCAGGGCAGTCTTTCACTTTTGCCATCTAGCATCACCCACATACATTCTATATTGCATAGTTTGCACATGGAATGATGCGATATCCACTCTTTCTGCATTTTATAATTCATATTTACATCCTTGTATTCTTCGTGCAGACGAAATATAATATTGGGGGAGGTGCAAAATGGACTACATGACATTAAAAGAGGCAGGCCAGAAGTGGAATGTTACGCCTCGCCAGGTAAATTATTTGTGTTCCGGAGGGCGTATCCCCGGCGCTGTAAAGATGGCTGGTGTTTGGCTGATCCCAAAGAACGCAGAAAAGCCGATTGACGGAAGGACAAAACAAGGGAAGGGGTTGCACCATGAATAAAATCCTGATTATAGATGATGACAGAGAACTGTGTGCTTTGATTAAACGCAGCGTACAAGCAGAAAACATAGAAGCTGATTTTTGTAATACCGGGAAAGAGGGTTTACAGAAATTAAAAGAGCAGGAATACCAGCTTGTAGTGCTGGATGTGATGATGCCCGGTATGGATGGCTTTGAAACGCTGGAAGAAATCCGCAAAGAGAACAGCCTGCCGATTTTGATGTTCACATCCAAAAATGACAGCATTTCTAAAGTGCGGGGCTTACGAGCCGGGGCGGACGATTATCTGACAAAACCGTTTGATATGGACGAACTGATTGCCCGTATTGCGTCCCTCATTCGCCGCTACACCCGTTTTAATCATCAAGCCGGAGCTGTGCAAAAACTGGATTTTGATGGATTGCAAATTGACCTTGAAAATCGTTCTGTTACGACGGAAAATGGCACTTTTGAACTTCCACCAAAGGAATTTGATCTGCTCCTGTACTGTGCAAAGCATCAAGGAAAAATTTTGACAAAACAGCAGATTTATGAGGAAGTTTGGGGCGAAGAATATTTCTATGATGACAGTAACATTATGGCGATTATCAGTCGGCTTCGTAAAAAATTAGAAGTCAATCCTTCAAGCCCAAAGTATATACAAACGGTCAAAGGGATTGGCTACCGGTTTAATAAGGAGGTGTAGTCAGTATGGAAATCATTGTATTCTTGTCCATTGTGATTGCTGTTGGGGCTGTATTGACTTCCATCGTTCTCGTTCGGCGTGTAAAAAAACAAATAGCAGAAATGACCGATGTGCTGGTTGATGTGAAAAACGGAAATGGCAACCGGCGTATTCTATCTGCAACAAATGAACTGACAGCACCTCTTGCCTATGAAATCAACGAGATCGTTGTGGCCTATGAAAGCAGACTTTCAACTGTACGGCAGACAGAAGAAACCAACCGCCAGCTTATGACGAGCCTTTCCCATGATGTGCGAACGCCCCTTACTACTCTGATTGGGTATCTTGACGCTGCACACAAAGGACTGGTCACAGGAAAAGACCGGGATGATTATATTGAAACCGCCCGCCGGAAAGCCCATGATCTGAAAGAATATATTGATGTACTCTTTGACTGGTTCAAGTTAAATTCAAACGAGTTTGCTTTGGAAATCCAGAGCGTTGAGGCCGCAGAGCTGACAAGAAATATCCTCATTGACTGGATACCGATTTTTGAGGATAAACAGGTTGAGTATGACATCGATATTCCCGAACAGCCTGTCCGGGTAAGATTGGATATGGACAGCTATATGAGGATTGTCAATAATCTCATTCAAAATGTAATCGCTCACAGCCATGCAGACAAAATCAAAATTGCCCTGTCAAAGAAGGAAAATAACATGGAGCTGCTGCTGGCGGATAATGGAGTGGGAATTGAGAAGGAAGATTTGAAACACATTTTTGAACGGCTCTATAAGTGTGACAAAGGACGGTCTGAAAAAGGAAGCGGTCTTGGTCTTTCTATTGTCCATCAGCTTGTAGAAAAGATGGGTGGGAGTATAACAGTTGAAAGTTTGCCGGGAAAAGGAACTGAATTTATGTTGCTTTTTCCTTTGGAGAGTTAAGCGGGTTCCCGTCTTTATGGCGGGAGCCTTTGTCATTTTACTGGATTTCAAATTGCAAGGTTAATGCAAGGTTGCGGCAAGGTTAATGCAAGGTTGGCATGATAGAATACCTTACAGAACAGGAGGTTTTGAATATGGATACAAATTATATCATTGAAACAAAAAATCTGACGAAGCAATACGGCTCACAAAAGAGTGTGGCTGACTTAAATATCCATGTGAAGCGTGGGAGAATTTACGGTCTGCTGGGCAGAAACGGAGCCGGAAAAACCACTACCATGAAAATGCTGTTGGGCTTAACGAAGCCGACTTCCGGGGAGGTCAAAATCTGGGGAAAGTCTTTGCAAGGGAATGAAAAGAAGCTGTTGCCCCGTATCGGAAGCCTGATCGAGTCCCCCGGTTTTTATCCCAATCTGACCGGCACAGAGAACCTGCGTATCTTTGCTACTCTGCGGGGCGTACCAAACAATCATGCTATCAAAGATGCTCTGGATCTGGTAGGACTGCCCTACAAAGATAAAAAGCTCTTTTCACAGTATTCTCTTGGTATGAAGCAGCGGCTTGCCATCGCCCTTGCCGTTATGCACGATCCGGAGCTTTTGATTTTGGATGAGCCGATCAACGGCCTCGATCCCATCGGTATTGCAGAAGTACGCTCCTTTATTCGGGAGCTTTGCGACGCAAGAGGAAAAACTATTTTGATTTCCAGTCACATTCTTTCGGAGATTTCTTTGCTGGCTGACGATATTGGAATTATCGACCACGGCGCGTTGCTGGAAGAAGAAAGCCTTGCTGAGCTGGAGCAAAAAAGTAGTAAGCATATCCGTTTTATGCTCTCTGATACTGCACAGGCGGCAAGAATTTTGGAACGCAATTTCCATGAAAACCATTTCTCCATACAGGACGACCACAATCTGCGCCTGCACAACCTTGATCTGCCTGTGGGGAAAATTGTAACTGCCTTTGTAGAAAACGGATTGGAGGTATCGGAGGTGCATACTTGTGAAGAAAGTCTTGAAGATTACTTCAAGCGTGTGACAGGGGGAGAAGGAATTGCTTAAACTAATCAAATGCGAATTTTTGAAATTAAAACGGAAGCCATTGGTATTTATTTCCCTACTGCTTTCTGTTTTCATGCCATTGGCTTATGCTTTCTTTCTGGCAGATGTAAACACTGATGTGGATGCTGTAAATGGAGTGATGTCCAGCCTATTCCAGCTTAGTGCATATTTGCTTTTGATGCCGCTTCTTGTGATACTGGCTTCGAATCTGTTGTTTGAGGAACTTGATAATGACACACTGAAAAACCTTGTTACCGTACCGGTAAATAGAACCAAGCTGGTGCTGTCCAAGATGCTGGTTTTACTGTTGTTTGCCGTTGGCTTTATGGCAGTTGGAGGATTGGTAAATCTTGCGGTTTTGTTGTTTCAGGGTTGGGAACCGGTTGGGTTTTGGACCTTGTTTGGCGTTGGAATTGAAGAAGGGCTGATTATGTGGGTGGGCGCACTTCCCTGTATTCTGCTCGTTGTTCTTCTTAATAAAAACTATATCGTGTCTGTCGTGATTACCTTTTTCTATACGATTGCGAATTATATCCTTTCCATGAACGATATGTTTCTCACACAGCCTTTTGGTTTGAACATAGGAACCCTGTTTCCGGGGCCGCTGGCCTTCCGCTGGACATTCCAATTTTATGACCAAAGCCAGACCAGTGTGGAGTTAGCAGATTTGTTGGAACGGGTCAGTCCGTATTTTCTGAATGGTGTTCAGGTATTCGGTGTGATTATTGTGGAAGCCATTGTATTTCTTACGCTGATTGCATTTGTTTACCGGCGACAGGAAATCTAAGGGGGTGTGACTATGTGGAACTTATTAAAATCGGAATTACTGAAACTGCGCCGGTGCCAGATTCTTTTGGTAGGGCTGGTGGCACTTGCACTCTGTCCTTTGGTTCAGTATGGAAGTCAGTTGATTGTGGAGGCAGAGTACCGAAATCCAAATTATGATTTTTCTGCACTATTTGAAAATGTTGTTTGGGGAAACACTCAGATATTCCTTCCAATTTCACTGGTAATGATCGGAGGATGGCTTATAGACAGAGAATCCACTCATGATACACTGAAAAACATCATGACAATTCCTGTTTCTATGCCGAAAATGTTGGAAGCTAAGTTACTTTTAGTCGGTATGCTTGCAGTTCTGCTGGGAATATACAGCGTTGGCATTACCTTGATTACTGGATTGACGGTTGGATTATCGGGACTGACAGCGGAAGTGTTTTTTCATGGAGGTACGCAGATCGTGTTAGCGGCTCTGACGACCTATTTGGTCTGTATGCCGCTGATCCTGATTTTTGGGCAGATCCGAGGGGCATATCTGGGCGGTTCCATTCTGGCGTTCTTCCTTGGATACAGCATGTTGTTTTTCAAAAGTGGTATCCTTGCCAGCATCTATCCGTTCTCCGCTGCGCTGATTTTAGTGGGATTTGACATGAGTGAATATGCCGGAACAACCACATCCTCAACCCCTTTGTTGGCGGTCATTGGGGTTGGCATCATGGTTCTCTGGGCGGTGCTGTTGTTACTGATGTCCAGTAACAAAAAAGAAATGAAATCCCGTAAACAGGCAAATGCCAAGGGAAAAGGAAAGCGTGCTGTACGCAGGAAAGGAAGGCGATAGCTGTGAAGAAAATAGTTTTATCATTATGCCTGATACTATTGGGTGCTTCTATGCTTTCAGGTTGTACAAAAGACGAATTTCTCGATCAGTATAACAATATTGTTCAGTCTGCTGGTTCCATAGCGCTTACCGGAAATTCATCCTTACAAGGTACGAAAGAAAAAGGAATTGATGATTATACAGGAAGCTATACAGCCAACTATGAGGATTTTTCAGATACAGAGTATTTGTTCGGCGGAACTTCCATAAAGCGTGAAGCCGGTAAGGAGCTGTCCATTGATTGCACCTTGGAGATTACGGAAGGTACTGCAAAAGTATTTTGGATTTCTGGATCTGATGAAGCAGTCACGTTGATTGAAGCAACCGGGACTTATAGTGACACAATTACACTTCCTGATGGTGGAAATTATATTGGCATTGAATGTGAGAATTTCACTGGAAACATTGAATTAAATATTGAATAATACTCTGCCGGACGACGGCAAAAGAAAAAAAGCCGTCGTAGAGCAGACAATTTGACACGCCCATTTGAAACGGCGGCTTTGATTTTCAGAGCCGCCGTTTCTTTGCGTTTACACAATCCTATGACGACTTGCAGGGACACGGTAGCCGATTGGAGGTTATTTTGCCGTGTCCTTCTTTTTATTCCGCAGTATCCATGATCTGCACCAGTTAAAAAAAGCATAGCCCCTCCATCGGAGCAGTCCGGCTTTGACTATGAACTATACCATGTAGACAATCGTCTTTATAAAACACTTCCGCGCCCTGCAGGTCCGTTGCGACTTGCTGGGCGCTTTTTGCTGTTTTCTGAGGACAAGCCCGCCTCGAAAAAAATTTTTAAGAAATTTTCAAAAAGGAGGCTTTTAGCGGGTAGCGAGCGGCTTTGCGTTCGCCTTGTTAGCGGAAAGGGAGAAACCCACCTCATTCCCCCAGGAAAGGGGGTGAAAAGATGGATATGATCCCCCGTAATGACTATGGCGAACGGTGCCAGTTCGATGCTTACTGCAAGCTGGTACTGTACCATGAGGCAATCGACTACCTTCGGGAAATGCAGAGGCGCCGTGACAGGGAACTGTCATTCAGCGACCTTCCGCAGATGGAAATGGACAAGCTCTGCGTTGTAGATTATTACCCCAGTGACAGATTTACATTCTCGTCCCACGGGTATGACCTGCATATCGAAAACGAGCTTGTGGCTGACGCCTTTGCCGGTTTGTCCGTTCAGGAGCAGAGTATTTTGATCCTGCATTTTGTTCTGGACTTGCCGGATCAGGAGGTTGGTCGCCTTATTGGAATGTCTCGCAGCGCCGTTCAGCGACAAAGGGCAAAATCATTGACCGAGCTGCGGATCAAGTTGGCCGCACTCATGCCGAAGGGAGGTTGAAGGTATGAAGAAACCCACTTACAAGGGCAAGGAGCTTCTTCCTCTTTCGGTGATTGACGCCGCCCGTGACGGGGATTCTCAGGCTGTGGATCAGGTACTCCGGTACTATGAGGGCTATATCAATAAGCTCTGCATCCGGACGCTTTACGAGCCTGACGGCCAGCCCCATGTTCGGGTGGACGAGTACATGAAGCGCCGATTAGAGATCAAGCTCATTCATTCCATTGTCAGCATAAGCTGACAAGCCCGGTCTGAAAGCGGAAACAGCTTACCCTTTCCCTGTTTCTCTCTTTCGTAGCCGGAGGCAGCACCTTGACAAAGAAAGCCCGTTGGGAGGCCAACGCCGCAGTATAAGGCAAACGGATACATTCCTGTTTGTGCCGAGCCATACGGCCGGTGCGCCATGACCTCGTTTCAAGTCCGCAGGACGGGACCACTGTAACGGGCGAGCGAACAGCACCAGATCGTAAAACAAGCGTGGCGGCTTGCGGGCGATGACACACGGGCAGGGTTAAAGATACTCGCGCATTGAACGCCCACAAAGCATTGTGCGCCGCACCCATCAGCATGGGCCGGGGTTAGACTCCCGTGGAGCTGTGCCAGCAGCCGTCCGTAAGCCTACTTTTCTTTTTTGAAAGTTTATGGATAGATCGTAAACTTTTCAATTAGCAGCAGACAAACACGGAGCAGCACGGTAAAATAATAGTGGAAGTTATATTACCCACACATATTCGTGCTGTTCCTTTTCATAACTGAAAGGGGGTTCTCATGTCTCAAACATGGAACGGCACGAAGAAAGAAACCCCTGAAAGAAGGACATATACGGTTGACGATATTGCTCAAATCCTGGGCATCGGAAGAACTTCCGCATATATCCTTGTAAAAGAAGGGCACTTTAAAATCGTGCGAATTGGTAACGCCATACGCATTTCCAAGCGGTCATTTGACGAGTGGCTTGACTCCCTCGACCTGTGATCCAAGAAAGGAAGAACGATATGGCATCTATAATCAAGCGAAAGAAAAACTATTCCGTTGTTTACAACTATGTGGACGAAAACGGAGAAACCAAACAGAAGTGGGAAACCTGGCATACCCACAAAGAGGCCTTAAAGCGCAAGGCGGAAATCGAAAATCAGCAGCACACGGGAACTTTTCTCCCGCCAAGCAATCAGACGATCACCGAGTTCCTTTATGACTTCGTATCTCTTTACGGAGAAAAGAAATGGGGCGTGTCTATGTATGACAGCCAAACGGCACTGATTGCGAACTATATCAATCCGATCATCGGTGATATGGAGGTACAGGCGGTTACTCCCCGTGCGGTTGACGGTTATATCCAAACCTTACAGAAAACCAAGTCGGTGTCTACCAAGACCCGAAAGGCCGTTACCACCTATGTCAGCGACAAGACCATTGAAAAAATAATCAAGCTCCTGCGGTGTGCGTTTAAGCAGGCGGTACGATGGGAAATCATTGCAAGAAATCCCTTTGACAATGTGATCCTCCCGAAAACGGAGTATGCGAAACGGGATATCTGGACAGCGGATATGATCCGTCTTGCCCTGGACAAATGCACGGACAGCAAGCTCTATGTAGCAATGAACCTTTCCTTTGCCTGCTCTCTGCGTATGGGTGAAATCCTGGGGTTGACCTGGGAGAACGTCCATATTTCCGATGAAGATATTGCGGCGGATAATGCCTATGTCTACATCGACAAGGAGCTGACACGGGCTTCCAAACGGGCGATTGAAACGCTGGGTGAGAAGGATATCTATTACATCTTCACTCCGCTCATGCCGAACACCAGCACAAGAATTATTCTGAAAAAGCCGAAAACCGATTCCAGTATCCGTAAGGTGTGGCTGCCGAAAACGCTTGCCTATATTCTGCGAGAATGGAAAAAGTCCCAGGACGAGCTGAAAGGCTTCCTTGGCGACGAGTATCAGGACTTCGATCTGGTGGTGGCACTTCCTAATGGACGGCCCTGCGAGGATCGGATCATCCTCAAAGAGTTTGCAAAGCTCCGTGAGGACGCAGGGCTGCCGAAGGTGGTCTTTCATTCTCTCCGTCATTCCAGTACCACCTACAAGCTGAAACTGAACCACGGCGATCTGAAAGCCACCCAGGGCGATACAGGCCATGCCGAGATCGACATGATAACCAGTATCTATGCTCACATTCTGGACGAGGATAGAAAGGTCAATGCTCAGAAATTCGAGACTGCCTTCTATGCCAAGCCTGATCTTCGCAATGTCCGTCCGCCGGAAGAACCGGCAAAATCGGAGCCTGCGACCCTGGACCTTGAAAGCCTTGTGGAGCAGCTTCAGAAGTCGCCGGAGCTGGCAAGTGCGCTCGCAGCCCTGATAGCGGCGCAAGCCCCGGCAAAGTGATCCGAAAAATCGAATTAGCAAAACGCAGAATTTTCTTAGCAAATTTCTGAAAAGCGTTCGAGTCCAATTAGCAAATATACATCATGCGGCGTATAAAAATCTCCCGGTAACGGAAGTGAAATTACCGGGAGAAGGAGGAACAAAAAAACGCTGCAAACCCTGAAAAAAGGCTTGCAGCGGTGCTTTCTGGCGTCCCAGAGAGGATTTGAACCTCCGACCCCACGCTTAGGAGGCGTGTGCTCTATCCAACTGAGCTACTGAGACATTTATAAGTTTTATGCAATTTTCAAGGCTCGAAGGAATCGAACCATCTGCCGCTTAGGAGGCGAGTGCTCTATCCAGCTGAGCTATATGGACATATATAGTTGTGAAACATTTCGAACACTTCCAAAAGTTTCACAACCATTATTTTACTATATTTATTTTGAAATTACAAGAATTAATTCTAAATTTGAAAACTTAATAGTGCAGCTGACCCTGCAGCCAGATTGTTCCTTTGAAGCGGCGTCCAACTGCCGGTTCACCGAGAAGATCTTTGCTGTTGATGCAGATATCAAACTGTATATCATTGCTCTCTATAGTCATCTGGCAGATTTCTTCACCTGTCAGGATATTCTTAAATTTCATGATATCCAGAATCTCACCAAGAACATTATACTGATCACATTCGATTCCATAAGGCATGAAATAAGAATCCACGATCGTGAGAACATCATCTGTAACAATTCTCTGGGAAATCATGGAGTAAGTATCCATATCCTCCATTGTAAGGCTCTCCATAGCTTCCTCATCACCATTACGCGCTGCTGCGATCAGATTAGTCCTGTTTTTGGAAAGCTCTCTCTCCACCTTTACCGCTTCCTTATCCTTCTGCAGCGGAAACAGGATCTTTCCCTCAGAAGCCAGACCGGAAACCGTCACCGGACGGTCCCCCGGGTCTTTCAGGCCTTTGTATTTCTCCTGCATATATTCTGCCAGATTCTGCAGATAAAAGATCATAGTCACGCCAATACGCAAATCATCACATGCTCCTGCATAAGATTCCTTATCTGTATGACGTTCAACAGTCACTTTTTCCTTGGATGTGATTCCTGTTCCCCTGAAAAATGGGAAATAATATTCCACGTGAAACTCACCGCTCTCATCGTACTGACCACAAACGCTGATTCCACAGTCACAGCCATAATTCTTGGAAAACTGTACAAATACGCCTTCCGGATGATTTTCCACGCAAACCTTTTCATCGTAGCTTGCGATCACATCACGGATGATCTCTTTTATTTCACTTCTTCTGGTAATCTGTGAAAAACCAACGGTCTTTAAATAACTGTGCACAAGAACACCTCCCTGAAAAAGCCTGCGTTTCTCTTACGCGCGTGTCTTTTTCTCAATCTTTGTCATACCGCCCATATATGGCTGCAGAGCTTTTGGAATGTTTACAGATCCATCTGCATTCAGGTTATTCTCCAGGAAAGCAATGAGCATTCTCGGAGGTGCTACTACTGTATTGTTTAATGTATGAGCAAGATATTTCTTGCCATCTTTGCCGTTTACACGGATTTTCAAACGACGTGCCTGTGCATCTCCAAGGTTGGAGCAGCTTCCTACCTCAAAGTATTTCTTCTGACGTGGAGACCATGCTTCAACATCGAGGGATTTTACCTTAAGATCAGCAAGGTCACCGGAGCAGCACTCAAGCGTACGAACCGGAATATCAAGAGAACGGAACAGATCTACTGTATTCTGCCACAGCTTGTCGAACCACATCTTACTCTCCTCTGGCTTGCAGACAACGATCATCTCCTGTTTCTCGAACTGATGGATACGGTAAACACCTCTCTCCTCAAGTCCATGAGCACCTTTCTCTTTACGGAAGCACGGAGAATAGCTTGTAAGTGTCTTCGGAAGCTCTTCCTCCGGAATAATCTGGTCAATGAATTTACCGATCATGGAATGCTCACTTGTTCCGATCAGATAAAGATCCTCACCCTCGATCTTGTACATCATAGCATCCATCTCCGCAAAGCTCATAACGCCTGTAACAACGTTGCTTCTGATCATGAAAGGCGGTACGCAGTAAGTAAATCCCCGGTTGATCATGAAATCTCTTGCATAGGAAATTACTGCGGAATGAAGGCGTGCGATATCACCCATCAGATAATAGAATCCGTTACCGGCAACACGTCTTGCGCTGTCAAGATCGATTCCATCAAAATTCTCCATGATATCTGTATGATACGGAACTTCAAAATCCGGAACAACCGGCTCACCAAATTTCTCAATCTCTACGTTCTGGCTGTCGTCTTTACCAATCGGTACAGAAGGATCGATGATGTTCGGGATCACCATCATATCTTTCAGAAGTTCTTCCTCAACCTCTTTCTCTCTCTGAGAAAGTTCCTCAATACGAGTTCCGGATGCAGCAACCTGTTTTTTAACCTCTTCTGCCTCTTCTCTTTTTCCCTGGCCCATAAGAGCACCGATCTGTTTGGAGATCTTGTTTCTCTCAGCACGGAGAGCCTCAACCTCCTGCTTAATCTCTCTGTTTTCTTTATCAAGTTCGAGAACCTTGTCAACCAGCTCCAGTTTGCTGTCCTGGAACTTATTGCGGATATTCTGCTTTACAACCTCCGGATTCTCTCTCACAAACTTAATGTCTAACATGATATTCCTCCTGTATTAAAAATATTCTTACTCTTTGCAGTTTTTTATTCCTTCTCAATCTCACCAAGGCCAAAGTTTACTGCTTTTCTCAAAGCTTCCACTTCTTCCTGACTAAGTACAACATAGGACTCACCTTTTACGATCTCCTTTAAATAAAGGAAACAGTTATCGCGGCTGTGAACCGCATTCAAGATCAGACCCGTATTGTTTTTATCAAGAAGCGCCAGTGCAAAGCTGAGTTTTCCACCTACATCATCAAATGCATCATACTTTTCAACGCCATATTTGCTGAACATTACATTCATATTTTTTTTGATAAAGCTGATGTCATGATCATGATCTTCCTTTGCTTCATACAGCCGGTCGATCTGTGCAAATTTTCTTACAAAAACTTTTTCCAGTGACTGTGCATCTCCGCCTCTCATAAACATCTTGTACTTCCGTTCCAAACGGCTGAGACGCATATTGCTACTCACCACATTGATCAGAAGAATGATGGTAAGGATCAGCAAAACAATGATCACAATCCCGGAATCAATTCCCATGCTTTCAAAAATCCCGCTCATTCTGCCTCCTATCTGATAGATTCGAACAGATCAATGATCCTCTCCAGTTCATCTCTGGAATAATATTCAATTTCAATTTTACCTTTGTTGTTCTTCTTTCGCTGAATGGATACCTTTGTTCCCATGATACCTTTCATTTTTTCTTCCAGGCTCTCATAAATGGCATCTTCTGCTGTGTTTTTCTCTGTTTTTACTTTTTTCGCAGGAGAAACCAGATTCTTTACAAGTTTTTCCGTCTCACGAACACTGAGTTTTTCATCAAAAACCTTCATGGCTGTTGTTTCCTGAAGAGCTTCATCAGAAATTCCCAGAAGTGCTCTCGCATGACCAGCTGAGATCATATCTGCAATTACCATTTCCTGAACTTTTGAAGAAAGCTTCAGAAGACGCATGGAATTAGTTACTGCAGTTCTGCTTTTGGCAACTCTGTCTGCGATTTCATCCTGTTTCAGGTGAAACTCTTCCATCAGACGTTTGTATGCCATCGCTTCCTCTATAGGATTCAGGTCTTCCCGCTGAATGTTTTCGATCAAGGAAATTTCTACGATTTCTTGGTCTGTAAACTCTTTTACAACAACAGGAACTTCCTTGAGTCCTGCCATCTTGGCAGCTCTCCAGCGGCGTTCGCCTGCAATGATCTCAAAATAATCCTTCTTATCGGATACCAACAACGGCTGAAGAACACCGTACTGTTTAATGGATTCCGAAAGTTCCAGCAGCGCATCCTCATCAAAATGTCTTCTGGGCTGATTCAGATTTGGTTCTACGCTGGAAATTTTCACAAGTCGTTCTGCGGCCGGATTATCTTTTTCAGTTGGTTTGTCTTTTTTTACAACTGCAGATCTTGTCTTTTTTGCAGGTTCCTTTGACGGACCGCCTGCTTTGTTCGGGATCAGTGCGTCAAGACCCTTTCCAAGGCCTCCTGTTCTTCTTCCAGCCATCACTCGTCCTCCCTGCCTATAACTTCTTCTGCCAGGAGGCGATAACTCTCTGCTCCTGTAGATCGTGAATCGTACAGATTGATCGGTTTTCCATAGCTTGGTGCCTCTGCAAGTCGTACATTTCTCGGTATGATCGTTTTGTATATATTCTGGTCCAGGTTTTCTTTTACATTTTCTACAACCTGAAGTGACAGATTTGTTCTGGCATCATACATAGTAAAGACCACGCCTTCGATCTTCAGTCTCTTATTCAATCGGTCTCTTACCAGTTCGATGGTATGTATCAACTGTGACAAACCTTCCAATGCATAATACTCACACTGAATCGGCACCAGAACGGAGGTTGCGGCTGTCAAAGCATTAATTGTAAGCATACTCAGTGACGGCGGACAATCCATGATTATGTAATCATATTTCCGGCGAAGTTTATCCGTGATCTTTTTCAGAATAAATTCTTTATCCTCAAGATCAACCAGTTCAATTTCTGCACCGGAAAGATTCATATTCGATGGTATCAGGTCAACATTATCTACAACGTTCTTTATAATGGTATCCTTGGTCTCTGCTTCTCCAAGCAGCAGCTCATAAAGGGTGTTTTCTACTGCATTCTTGTCTGCGCCAAGTCCACTGGTCGTATTTCCCTGCGGATCAATGTCGATGGCAAGAACCTTTTTCCCTTTTTCAGCAAGGCAGGCCGATAGATTGATGGCTGTCGTTGATTTTCCAACCCCGCCTTTCTGATTGGCAACTGCAATGATTCGTCCCATTGTACCCCTCCTTTTTATTTTTTTAAGGGATTTTTACTCATTGGATATCATTATAACACTTTTATTTTTAAACTGCCACATAATGTTTCACGTGAAACAATAGAAAATAGGTTTTGAATTATTTTATTTATTGTGTAGTATACCCAAACTCATTCCGGACTAAACAGAAGTTTGACAGTAACAGTACATCGATTATAAAGTCCATCAACTCCGCATAAACTTACAGTTTTATTTGTTACCAATCAGACTATATATTTTACACCATAAAAACGTACCAGAAATGAAGTTCCCATTTATAGATATTTTGCTGAAATTGTTCTGATTTATCGTAATCTCGAAAATAATTCGATTTTCTCGGTATAGATATATTATCTTTTATGGAACCTTGCACACTGCTACATAGGCATCAAAATCCCTTTCTTTTACAGCATTTATAGCATTTTCAAATTTTATCTGAACACTAAAAACATTGCTATTATTATCAAGCGAATAAAAGCATCTGTAAACACATTCGCAGTTCTACACTGAATAACTGCTTCGCGATTTACCAAAGGGACTACAAGCTACTCTTCCCTGATAAGAAGCAGTTCTTCAACCACTGCTTATCGTTTCTTGCAATTGAAGCCAAAAACAGTGGGACCTCCTGATTCGAGTCATACAAACAAAAGCATCCGCAGTTGCTACGCAGCTTTACACCGAATAACTGCTCCGCAGTTTATTAAAACTTGCTTGTACTCTTCCTGATATAAGCAAGTCACCAACCGCTGTTTATTGCTTCTTACACTTGAAGCAGGGGACCTCCTGACTCGATTAAAAACTATATCACGCTACCGTAAAGCGCATATGAGTTGTCGTTGTTGCGAAACATTTTTTAAGTCAAGCGGATAAAAACATCCTCTTCACTACTGCTCATAGTTTAATAAATGCTTCGCAGTTTATCAGAAGGAGACTGTACTTCTCCTGATACAAGCAAGTCCCCAACCACTGCTTATTGTAATTCACAATTGAAGCAGGTGAATTACTTGATTCGATTAAAATCTACATTAAACCTACCATAAATCACATAAGCACGAACTACAGCTGTTTTTTATTTCTGCAATTGTCAAAGATGGGGTTATAACTCTTTATTCTTAATCTGTCTTCGGATGTTTCACGTGAAACATCCGAAGATAGATTATCAAACCAATATTCATAATTGAAGCAAGTGACTTCCTCGATCCGGTTAAAAATGCCATCAACGAAATCGATCCAGGACACGGTTTGACTTGTAACTGCAAGGGTACTGAACAGTTACGAACACATTATAAAATCAATGAGAAATATCAAAAAAATACTCCGATATATTCTCTCTGGCATTATCTGTATCACGAAAGCATGTAAAAAATACAAGAAACTCCATCCACAAAATAATGTGGCTGTTATCTTTATATTCCCCAAAAGCATCTATATATAGTAAATGGAAACTTCTTTTCCCGGAGTGTTTTTATAGCGTGAAATACATGTATCTCTCGTGAAAAAAATATAATATTATGAAACTGGAATTTTCGATTTTTGTTTATTTTATTATGTTTACGAAAGATTTGCGTATTTATTTCATTTTTCTTCCAATCCTGTTATATATTCGTTATGTACATGTTAACTAAAGGCTTTTTCAAGCATAGTTTCATTTTGTAATATCCAATATAAAATGTATCTGAATAAAGTTCCGGCATAGAACTGGCATAAAATAAATTTCACTTAATAGGCTTTTTCTTCTAAATCAAGCCGTAAAACACTTCCCTGTCTTCTCTTTATCCCAGTCATGCGGACAAAAATTTTTGCATTCAATCATAGTTTTACACAAAATAGCTATTTTACAGTTTATCAGGAAGAGCACAAGTATTTTCCCACCCACAGCTTATTGTTTTTTTGTAATCGAAGCAGCTGCTTTCTTTTATTCGATCAATCAAAATTTTACATGTTTAAAGTAGGAACGGATCTATATTTTATCTTTTTGCCGCATGTGTGCAGGTGCACATTTTGCATTTTTAGACTTTTTTATATGTGTATACATATAAAGTACGTTTTATCGTACTTTTTTATTTAAAGTACTATAATTTGTACTTTAATGCTTTTTTCATTCGTAAATATCCTATTATTTCTATTTATTTGCCAGTATTTTCTTTTATAAAGTCCTTTTTATCGTACTTAACATTTGTGTTATTGTCATTATCATAGTGTTCTCTTCACAGAAATAATCTCTTATTTCTCTTTATTTCATCCTTACTCTTATATCGTTCTTCTATAAAATCCCCCATATTTTCCGCCTTACCCTCCATTTTTCATATAAATACACATTTTTATTACATTCACTTAACTTGTTAATTCCCCATCCAGTTCACAAAAGCATCTGACCGAAATCATGGGGAATACTGATGACAGTATCTGGCAACTCACCTTCAAGTGTGCAAACATATCTATCCAATTTGGGATCAAACGAATAAAAATACCCGTATTCGCTACGCAGTTCTACACCCAATAGCTACTTTGCAATTTATCAGGACCTGCTTACAATGTACCCATAACAGTGGCCACATGAATTAGTGCAGTACCTTGTTTTTAGACATGCCCACTATTCTTTTCCCTGCTTCTAAACGCCGTTGCATTCTTCCTAATACACGCCACCCACTGCTTATTACTTATTACTTTTTCGTAATTGAAGCAGGGGACTTACTGTTAACTGGTAATATTATCCTCCGAGTTTTTTTGTGCGCAAAGACCACTGAAAGCCCTGGACATACCATGCAAATTTATGTGATTAGCATAATTTCTGTGCATCGCGAAGTGTATTACCAAGAACGGAGTGATCAGTAATCAGGAAACTGCTTGATTTAATTCAAGCAGATAAAAGCATCCGTTTCACTACTTGCTCATAACCGAATAAGTGCTTCGCAGTTTATCAGAAGGAGCCTGCACTTCTCCTGATGCAAGCAAGTTCCCCTGATTATTGCTTTTCGAAATCGAACCAGGGGACTTATTTGATTCAGTTAAAAATACTTCTTCTCTTGCCTCATTTTCCCCTGAAATGCTATAATCCATAAAGAAAGCATTCGCAAACTCCTTGCAGTTTGCGGCTAATACATTGTTTCGTAAATAACTATACCAATCGCGTGGGATGTGGATTCGAGTGTGCAGGTATAAAAATGCAGGCGTAGCTGGCTATGCTGAGACTTTTAGATCTGTGCAGTCGGATTCACCAACAAGTAATTGGTATAGTTATTTCGAAAACAATGTACTAGTACAGCGAAAATTAAGTTTCTGCTATATTGACGTAGGATGATTTTCTCATATGCAAGGCGAAGGAATGAGGCGTAGCGGTGGCTACGGCGATTGACGACAACGCAGCATATGAAAAATCAGACAAGTCAATATGGCGGTTACTTAATATTCGCTGTACTAGTCATTTATCATCTGATTGAAAGGAATATTTTATACATGAACACCACAAATAATCGCAACGATTTCTATAAAGAACAATTAGACAAGACTTTAAATGGCAATGAAAAGATCGAAACTGCCATTGCAGCACTCCAAAAAGAAGCAACCGAAGAAATGCTTGCTCATACTCTCACCGTAATCCGTCACAGAATGCAGGAGCAGGCACAGCTGATCATTGCTGTAGAACCTCCAAAAGGTGATGGAAAAATTTCTCTTCATGCGATCAAAACCAACGATGGAAAGCAATGGTGGGCTGCATTTACCAGCTTTGACGAAGAGTTAAAAGGCAGTGATAAGATCATGTCCTCATTTACCGCAGATATTGATAAGATTTTTGCTTCTGCATTGCAAGAGCCGTCTGTTGAGGGAGTAATTCTCAATCCATGGAACCGCACACTAATGCTGAACAAAACCCTTATCAACATCATCCTCGGCAATCCTGTATAGCATCAGCTCTGTCGGATAACAAGTCCAATGTTTCACGTGAAACACTTGGTATTTTACTGAAGTATAAAAGCATTCCAGCGGATAACAGCATCCGCTTCGCTACTTGCTCATAACCAAATAACTGCTTCGCAGTTTATCAGAAGGAGCTTTTCCTTCTCCTGATACAAGTAAGTCCCCTGCTTATTGCTCTTCGCAATTAAAGCAGGGGACTTACTTGATTCGGTTCGAAATCTGATTTCTATGTATCATGAAGCATATTGGCGATGCTACTGTTCACTGATAATATTCCGTATTTTTTTTATAAACGAAGGCTGCAGAAAGCCCGAAGCCATACCGCACCAATTTATGCGATCAACATAAATTCTTTGCATTGCGAAGCGCATTACTGAAAGCAGAACGAACAGCAACTTAGCGATCATCGCCAAGAACAGAATGGACAGTAGCGTCAGCATACAATAACAAGGTTAGGGTTCCCACAAAAGCATTGTAAATTTTTCGTTCCTGTCGTATAATAAAGCAAAGAAATATTCAGAAAAAATCAGATCAGATACCTGAATTACGTTACATCTGTCCTGATTATTTTTACAAATTCCAGGAGGCTTTTTAATGAAGAAAAATGGACACAGACTACTTACTCTTGCAGCTTTAGTCGGAACTGCCGCAGGTGTTATTCATATTGCTAACCGTTTCATAGATGCCACATCTCAGCTTAAAGATATGCTGGAACAGCCACACAGCAAAACCTATGGCTGGCGTTTTGGAAAGATTTTTTATACAAAACAGGGACATGGCACCCCTATTCTTCTTATTCATGATATCATGCCAGGCGCTTCCGGTTATGAATGGAATGCCATAGAGAAGCAGCTCGCAACCGAACATACAGTTTACACCATTGATCTTCTTGGATGTGGACGTTCCGAAAAACCGGATATTACTTATACCAATTTTGTATTTGCTCAGTTACTCTGTGATTTTGCCAAGAATGTGATTCGTGAGGAAACCGATGTTATTGCCAGTGGTTTCTCAGGTTCTTTTGCGATCATGGCTTACCGTAACAATTCCGACCATTTCCGCAAGATCATGCTGGTCAATCCACCAAGCTTCAGTTCCCTGAAGCAGGCACCTTGCAAAGACAACAAGCTCTTTAAGTATTTTATCGAGCTTCCGATTTTCGGAACTCTGATCTATCATATGGTAGCTTCCCGCGAATCCATCAGCAGTCTGTTTATGGAAAAGCTGTTCTACAATCCCTTCCATGTAACAGATACACTGGTAGACACCTATTATGAATCCGCTCACAAGGGTGGTTCCAACGCCAAATATCTGTATTCCAGCTACATTGGCAAATACCTGAATATCAGCATTAATAATGCCGTAGAATCTTCCGATGCATGCATCTATATTATTTCCGGAGAAAAAGAAGCTTCCGCTTCTCTTATCGCAGAGGAATACCAGAAGCTGAATTCTTCCATTGAAACCGCTGTGATCCCGGAAACCAGACATCTTCCTCATCTGGAAGATCCGGAACATTTCCTGGAACAGGTAGCTATTTTCCTGTAAAAACAGCTTATGATCCGGCATCAAAATTTATCTATAATAATTTTGGAGATCAACGTATCAAAAGAACATTGTTTATGTTCGGAGCCGTTGAGCTTCATGCAGTAATTTGTGGAAATGCTATAAACCAACAAAAAGCCAATAAAAAAAGAGTACTGTTTCACGTGAAACATGAGTTTTCCCTCAAACAAACGTGAAACAATACTCTTTATTTTTTACCAGACTCACAGCATGCATCCGGACATTTCTCTTATCTAAGTGCCTGCTCCAGATACATGTGTGTTGTATTATCGATCAGCTTATGTGTCAGCTCTGCCATATGCTGTGTACTCTCCTGATTCTCAGAAGACAGCCATGTCTTGATCATTCCCACGCATCCATTCAGACAAAACGCATACGCATACTCAATATCACGGTTGTCTTTCGGCAGACGAATTGACAAGCGATGCAGCACTGTATCTGCGATCAGTTTTTCTATACGATTCACAAAAGCCATATCTCCATTCTTTCCAAGAAGTGCGATACAAATATCCTTATTATGATCCAGGATCGTAAATATCTGCTCAATAAAAGGATACGAGCTCTCCTTATTATTAAGAGGATCCAGAGGATAGTCTGCCACCAGATGCGTGATTTCCTCCATCAATTCAGCCTCTATGGATTCCAGCATCTGATAGATATCTGTATAGTGAAGATAAAATGTGGAGCGGTTTATATCAACTTCTTCCACCAGTTCCTTTACCGTAATTTCCTTAATACTCTTCTTCTGCATAAGACGGGCAAGCCCCGCTCGCAACTGTGCCTTGGTCTTACGTACTCTTCTGTCAACTTTTTCCGCCATCTTAATTCCCCCTGCAATTCAAAAAAGCAAGCACGTTTCCTCCGCCTCAATCACCTGTTACTTACGATACTCTGCAACTGTCATACAATGCATAATGCATCCTTCAAACGAATAAAAGCATTCGCTTTCTCTACGCCGATCTGCATGATACCAGATATCTGCTGTTGTTAAGAATTGACAAGATCAAAATTGTTAACGACGCCGACCTACACGATACCAGATATCTGCTGCATATTTGTGTTGAAACATAGGAATCCTGTCTGCATTTAATATTACCAACTGCACATAAATTCAAAGGAAATAACGTACTTTTTGTCTATTATGCAGTTTTTTATTTGTAATAGACACTTCCATTATTTCCGTCTATTAATATACATTCAGTAAAGATTTAATGGTTGTATCTGTGGTATGTGTTTAGTATAATACATCACGTAAAGAAAATCAACACTTTGTTTGATAATGGAGCATTAAGCTATTAATAGATTTTAATATGATTAATAGATCTCGTCACCATTACTGGAATAAAGTTTGATTAATCAACTATGTTTGATAATACAATTTAATAAGAAAGGGATAGGTAATATGATCAAAAACGAATGGAAAAGCTTACTTCGTAACAAGCTCATGCTTATCGTCGTAATCGCCATTATCGTAATCCCGATCATCTATGCAGGTCTGTTTCTGAAATCCATGTGGGATCCTTACGGAAACGTAGACAGCCTGCCAGTGGCCGTGGTAAACGAAGACAAACCTGTCGAGTATAATGGCAAGACCTTAAGCATAGGTAAGGACATGACGGATGAGCTGAAAGACAACGACTCAATGGCATTTAACATTGTAGACAGCAAGACAGCAGAGGACGGTCTGGCCAATGGAACCTATTACATGGTTATCAAAATCCCGGAAAATTTCTCCGCAAACGCAGCCACTGTAATGGACGACGATCCAAAGCAAATGGAGCTATCCTATGAGACAAACCCTGGAACCAACTATATCGCCTCCAAGCTCAGTGAAACAGCAATGCTGAAGCTTCGTGATAACATTGCTTCCAAGGTTACGGAAACCTATACAGAAACCGTTTTTGATTCTATCTCAGAAGCAGGTGACGGAATGCAGGAAGCTGCAGACGGATCCGGAAAGATCGAAGACGGACTGAATACAGCAGCTGATGGTAACAAAACAATTACCAAAAACCTTAAGAAGCTTTCCACCAGTACTCTTACTTTCGTAAGCGGTGCTGACAGTCTCACCGAAGGTCTTAAGACCTACACCGATGGTGTTGCAAAGGTTAACGATGGCGCAAAGAGCCTGGACAATGGTGCAGATCAGCTGAACAGCGGCGTTGCAACCCTCACAGAAAAGGTTCCGGAGCTGACAACCGGTGTGGATACTCTGGATAAAGGTGTTCAGCAATACACCGCTGGTGTGGATGAGCTTAATAAAAATTCTGATGCACTGAAATCCGGTGCAAGCAGCCTGGAATCCGGTGCAAACCAGCTGAACAGCGGCGTTGCAGCTCTGACAGAAAAGGTTCCTGAGCTGACAACCGGTGTAGATACTCTGGATGAAGGTGTTCAGCAGTACACCGCTGGTGTGGATGAGCTTAATAAAAATTCTGATACGCTAAAATCCGGCGCAAGCAGCCTGGAATCCGGTGCAAATGCATTAAGTGCAGGTATTGATACTCTTTCCGACGGAACAACACAGTATGTAGCTGGTGCTGACACTCTTGCAGATGGAACTACCACCTATGTGGCTGGTGCTGGCAAACTCGCAGCCGGTGCCAAAGAGCTTGCAAAACTTGAAGACGGACTCACAACAGTTTCCAATGGTATCTCTCAGCTGAATACCGGTGTTACCAAAGGAACCGATGACTCACAGTCACTGATATCCGGAACACAGCAGCTGGAAAACGGACTGAAAGCCCTGAACGATAAGGTTTCTGCTCTGAAAGAGGGAACAACACAGGAATCCATCAACAAGCTTGCAGCCGGCCTTACTTCCGCAAAGGATGGTATGGACACAGCCGCAACTGGTATGAACAGTGCTGCAGCTGGTATGAACAATGCGGCAGACGGAATCAACAACGCAGCCGGATATATCACTCAGGCCGCAGGCATCACAAGTCAGACCAGCAGCAGTATCACAGACAGTCTGATCCCTGCTCTCCAGAATGCAGGCACACAGTTCTCACAGGTAGGTGATCAGGTCAGCAACATCCTTACAGGATACGGACAGCAGACAACGGAGGCACTTACTGATGCAAATACCAAGATCGGTACTGCCGGACAGACAATGACCGATTTAGCAGCACAGCTTCAGGCGATTCAGGCAACCGCTTCTGAGGACGGAACCATTTCCGCAGCAGCTCTGAATGATGTGATCAACGCTTTAAACAGCGTAGCCGGTGGAATGACTGGCGTGGACGGTTCTTACATGAGCAG
>NZ_JBCLNI010000016.1:0-79324 GCF_039062885.1 Blautia sp. 2227st1_G12_2227SCRN_220401
GGGTGACAAGTGTGAATCTGGATGAGTACAAGGGACTTTCCGGCGACAATGACCAGAGCTACCGCTATTTTATGGATCATAATCTCTTTGACCATGTAAATATTGACAAAGCACGGACCTTTGTGCCTGACGGACTGGAAGAGGATAGCGATAAGGCATGTGCACAGTATAACGAAATCATCCGGCAAACCGGAGGTGTGGATATGCAGCTGCTTGGTATCGGCGGGAACGGACACATCGGCTTCAATGAACCAGGAGATGCCTTTGAAAAAGAAACCCATTGTGTGGATCTGACAGAAAGTACCATCAGGGCCAATTCAAGGTTTTTTGAAAGCATGGATGAGGTCCCGAAACAGGCCTACACTATGGGAATCGGGAATATCATGGCTGCAAAAAAGATCCTTCTTGTGGCAACGGGAACATCCAAGGCAGAAGCCCTGTATAATTCCCTGTACGGACCGATCACACCGAAGGTTCCGGCATCTATCCTGCAGCTTCACCCGGATCTCACGGTTGTGGCAGATGAAGATGCACTGAGTATGATCCGCGAAAAAATAAAATAAAAATCCGGAATACAACTGCCGGATCAAAAAAGGATGGCTTCCGATTCCTACCTGTGCAGGAACGGAAGCCATCCTTTTTCTTTCCGCTGCTCAGTGGATTTCTTCACCGGCAGTTTTTTGTGCGGCTTTTATTTCGTTGTAACAGTATTTGATGATAGATTTTCTGGTTATGATCCCGATGAAGGAGCCCTGGTCATCTACCACCGGTACGAAGTTCTGATTAATGGCGCGATCCAGGAGATCTTCCATATTGGAATCTGCATGGACCGGTTTGTAGGTGGCACGGCGTGGAATCGCCATGATTGGGATTCCCTCTGTTTCCTTGATGTCGTGGATATCTGCACGGCGCATGCCCCAGAGGAGATCTCCCTCTGAGATGGTGCCGAGATATTTGCCGTCCATGGTGAGGATAGGAATGCAGGAGTACTTGCGGTGCTCCATTTTTTCGAGGGTCTGGCGAAGAGTTTCATCCTCAAAGATGTAGGCTACTTCGCTTTTGGGAATCAGAAAAAACAGAATGTTCACGTTATTACCTCATTTCCGCGAAAATTATAAATAAATCTGTAGGCTGTTTTAGAGAAGCTGAAGTCCGTGTGTCTCTGCAGCATCTGTGATCTCCTTCGGCCAGAGAGAGACATGTACTTCTCCGATGTGTGCTTTACGAAGGAAGAACATACAGATCCTGGACTGTCCGATACCACCACCGATGGTGTACGGAAGCTCTTTGTTCAGGATTGCTTTCTGGAATGGAAGCTCTCTTCGGTCATCACAGCCTGCTTCGGTAAGCTGGCGGTCAAGTGCGTCCTCGTCAACACGGATTCCCATTGAGGAAAGCTCAAGGGCAATGTCAAGTACCGGATAGTATACGAGGATATCACCGTTCAGTTCCCAGTCATCATAGTCCGGGGCACGTCCGTCGTGGCGCTCGCCGTTGGTGAGGGTTTTGCCGACTTTCATAAGGAAGACAGCGCCCTTTTCACGGGTGATCCGATATTCACGTTCCTTCGGTGTACAGTCCGGATACATGTCAAGAAGCTCCTGAGTTGTGATAAAGAAGATATCCTTCGGAAGGATCTCCTCGATGTAGTCATACTGTACAGCCATGTATTTCTCAGTTTTACGAAGGACACTGTAAATGGTGCGTACGGTTTCCTTGAGAGTCTCCATGGAACGTTCTTCTTTGGAGATGATCTTTTCCCAGTCCCACTGGTCTACGTAAACAGAGTGGATATTGTCCAGATCTTCATCCCGGCGGATGGCTACCATATCTGTGTAAAGACCTTCTCCGTGAGAAAATCCGTATTTTTTCAGTGCGTAGCGTTTCCATTTGGCAAGGGAGTGTACGATTTCGGCGTTGCTTCCTTCGATAGCCTTGATATCAAAGCTTACCGGGCGCTCTACACCATTAAGGTTGTCATTAAGGCCGGATTCCGGTGCTACAAATGTTGGAGCGGATACTCGAAGAAGGTTCAGCTTCTGTGAGAGTGTCTGCTGGAAGAAATCTTTTACTGTTTTGATCGCAATCTGTGTGTCATGGAGGTTCAGGTCTGCATGATAGGTTGCGGGGATTGTGATTGTATTCATTATCGGCTCCTCCTGATGATTTTTAGGCTTATTGCTCTGTGGGGTATTATAGCAGAAAATGGGTGGAGTGGCAATATAATGAGAGGGGAAGTCTTTTGGGGTATCGTAGAAAAATGCTGGGTATTAAATGCTTGGTGTGATATACTGAAAAAAGAATGCTTATGTTTACGACGGAAATATAAATATCCGTTTTGACGGATAGAATGGAGGGAGCTTATGGCAGGTCAAAGGTGTCAGGTTTGTGGGGGTAAGGTTGTAAATGGCAGGTGTTCATTATGTGGGATGCCTTACAGAAATGATGAGGTGTTATATCATTTGAATGAGCCCCGGGAGATACATTATAAACATGCTTCCGCCAAAGTGCGGGATATGATGCGGCAGTATGGACAGGATGCTGATCAAACAACACAACATAACGGAAACGTAAACCGGAATACGAACGCAAACCGGAATACAAACATAAATCGGAATACGAATGCAAGCCGCAATACCGATTTGAATCGGAATCTAACCAGAAGCCGGAATACAGGTGCAGCAGCCGGACGTAAGACTGCAGCGGCAGTTAATACCAGGAATAAAACAACGGTGGGCAGAAATCGTGCAGAAGTTTTAGAACAGGGAAAAAAACAGCAAAAAAAAGATCAGAAAAGCAGCGGGGCAGGCTGGATCATATGGTTTATAGTGACACTGGCCATTCTGCTTCCAAAATTATGGGATTTTCTTGCAGACTGGATCGGAACAAATTTGTGAGAATATTTCTGCAGTGAGATCAGGCAGTGCTAAGTGTCTGTATTTTCGTGTATACAGAAATATCCCTTTTCTTTTCTCCTCAGCTGTGTTATACTCATGCCTAGCACAACATATAGATGAAAAACAATATATAGAAGATATAGGTACTATATATAGTATTTTGCATAGCGACTTATATATAGCACAGGGAGGGATGAGCAATGTTATATGTGATCAAGAAAGACGGGACAAGAGAGGAGTTTAATCCGCAGAAGATCGTGGCTGCCGTGAACAAATCCGCAGAGCGTATTCTTTATACTTTTTCAGACGAGGAGAAGGATTTTATCTGCCGTTTTGCCCAGGAGCATGCGGATTCCCTTGGAAAGAATGAGATTGAGATCCAGGAGATGCACAATATCGTGGAGGGGGCTCTGGAGCGTGTGAATCCGGCAGTTGCCAAGAGCTACCGTGATTATCGGAATTACAAGCTGGATTTTATCCATATGATGGATGATGTCTATACCAAGAGTCAGGCGATCCGTTATATCGGTGATAAAAGTAATGCCAATACAGACAGCGCCCTTGTTGCCACGAAACGAAGCCTGATCTTTAATGAGCTGAACAAGGAACTCTATCGGAAGTTTTTTATGAACCGTAATGAGCTTCAGGCATGTAAGGACGGCTACATTTATATTCATGACCAGTCTGCACGTCTGGATACCATGAATTGCTGTCTGTTCGATGTGGCAGCTGTTTTAAGTGGCGGTTTTGAGATGGGAAATGTCTGGTATAACGAGCCGAAGACTCTGGATACAGCCTTTGATGTTATGGGGGATATCATTCTCAGTACAGCAGCACAGCAGTATGGTGGCTTTACAGTGCCGGAGGTTGATAAGATCCTGGCACCGTATGCAAAGAAGAGCTATGATAAATATATTTCCGAATTTATGAAATACTCGGACGAGAGCTGGAGTGGCCGTGAGGAGAGAGCTATTGAGTATGCTCTTGATAAGGTCCGCAGGGATTATGACCAGGGCTGGCAGGGAATTGAGTACAAGCTGAATACCGTCGGTTCTTCCAGAGGTGATTATCCGTTTGTTACGGTGACACTTGGTCTCGGAACCGAGCAGTTTGAGAAGATGTGTACGATTTCCCTTCTTGAGGTCCATCAGGGAGGACAGGGTAAGGCCGGACACAAGAAACCGGTACTTTTCCCGAAGATCGTATTCCTTTATGACAAAGAGATCCATGGTCCAGGAAAGTGCTGTGAGGATATTTTTGAGGCTGGTGTGGAGTGTTCCTCCAAAACCATGTATCCGGACTGGCTGTCTATGTCCGGCGCAGGCTATATTTCCAGTATGTACAGGAAATACAAGAAGGTCATCAGCCCGATGGGATGCCGTGCTTTCTTAAGTCCGTGGTATGAGCGTGGCGGTATGGAGCCGGCGGATGAGAATGATACGCCTGTTTTTGTGGGACGTTTTAACATTGGTGCGGTAAGCCTTCATCTTCCGATGATCCTTGCAAAGGCCAGAGCGGAGAGCAGAGATTTCTATGAGGTTCTGGATTTCTATCTGGAAATGATCCGTAACCTGCACATCCGCACTTACGAATATCTGGGACAGATGCGTGCATCCACCAACCCGCTTGCATACTGTGAAGGCGGTTTCTACGGCGGACATCTGAAACCGAATGAAAAGATTGGCAAGATCCTGAAGCCTATGACAGCTTCCTTCGGTATCACAGCGTTAAATGAGCTTCAGGAACTTTACAATGGCAAATCCATTGCCGAGGATGGGGCGTTTGCTCTGGAGGTCCTGAAATATATCAATGACAAGGTAAATCAGTACAAGAAGGAAGATGGTTATCTTTATGCGATCTACGGAACACCGGCAGAGAGTCTTTGTGGCCTGCAGGTAGAGCAGTTCCGTAAGATGTATGGAATCATTGAGGGCGTTTCTGACAGACCATATGTGAGCAACAGCTTCCACTGCCATGTAACAGAGGATGTAACTCCGATCGAGAAACAGGATCTGGAGGGACGTTTCTGGGAGCTCTGCAATGGCGGTAAGATTCAGTATGTACGTTATCCGATCGGCTACAATAAGGAAGCTATCCGTACACTGATCCGCAGAGCCATGGATCTGGGATATTATGAGGGAGTGAACCTTTCTCTTGCATACTGTGACGATTGTGGTCATGAGGAACTGGAGATGGATGTATGCCCTGTCTGCGGTTCCAGAAATCTGACCAAGATCGACCGTATGAACGGATATCTTTCCTACAGCCGTGTCCATGGAGATACCCGCCTGAATGAGGCGAAGATGGCTGAGATCGCTGAGCGAAAATCTATGTAAATACTGGCTGCCCGATCAACTGTGTAACAGTGATCGGATGTAGAGTCAGACAGTATAAAAAATATCCCGCAGAGCTGCCGGTAAGACCAGCAGCCGTCTGCGGGATATTTTTATGTAAAGTGAAGTTTTATAGTTCACTTTGTATTCTGAGTCCGTAAAATGATCATTTAATGATAGTTCCGGTCTTCTCACGGTAGCCGTCTTTTGCATGGGCCATGTCTGTGATGATGGTACGGCGTCCGGTTCCCTTCTCCACGAAGGAAACACCTGCTTCGATCTTAGGAAGCATGGAGCCTGCCGCAAACTGTTTGCCGGCAATATATTTCTTGGCATCTTCTGTGGAAATAGTATCCAGATAAGATTCGTGATCCGTATTATGGTCAAGGCTTACTTTCTCGACGCTTGTAAGGATCATCAGAGTGTCAGCGTTCAGTTCTTCTGCAAGAAGTCCTGCTGCCAGGTCTTTCTCGATGATGGCGCTGGCACCATTCAGCTGAGTTCCCTGCTCAAGAACCGGGATTCCGCCACCGCCTGCGGCAATGACGATCTGCTCTGCTGCAGAGAGGACCTTTACGGTTTCAATCTCTACGATCTTCTGTGGCTTCGGTGCTGCAAGGATACGTCTGTACTGGCCCTCTCCCACCTTTGTGACAAAGTTTCCTTTTTCTTCTTCAGCCTCGGCCTCTTCTGCGTTAAGAACACGTCCAATGATCTTCTCCGGCTCTGCAAATGCTTCATCGTATGGATCGATGACAACCTGTGTCAGAACTGTGCTGACCGGTTTGTAGATCCCTCTGGAGATAAGCTCAGCACGGATGGCGTTCTGAAGGTCATAGCCGATATAACCCTGGCTCATGGCGGAACATACGGACATTGGTGCAAATGTATAATCAGGATGTGCCTTACCGAATTCATTCATTGCGGTGTGGATCATCCCTACCTGCGGACCGTTGCTGTGGGAGATCACTACGCGGGTTCCCTCCTCTACCAGATCTGCGACTACCTTCGCTGCGAGTTTTGTAGCTGTTTTTTGCTCTGGAAGTGTGGTGCCAAGTGCCCGGTGGCCTAATGCAACTACTACGGTTTTTTCGCTCATAGGAAATACCTCGTTTCTCTTAAAAATTGGAATGAAATCAGTTACTGTATTCAGTAACGAGTACATCGAAAACGATGCACGAATATTATATTTTATTATAAAAGACCTATGTGGGAAATGCAATAGAAAATCGAGTGTTTTCCGAGACAGGAAAAACCGCCTGATCCAGTCAGACGGTTTGATTCCTACTATTTTTTGAGGGGGGAGATAGAGAGTGGTTTTTCATCTATCCAACACCTATTATATAGAGAAAATATGTTTAAAATATGTCGTTAATCTAAAAGAAATGGAAAATTTATAAAGAAAGTTTAAACAAACTTTATAATTTTTATATCCGGTTGCGCATGGTCTGAAAATGTGATACATTGAAAAAGTCTTGATCCTGCATTCTGCGGGATCTGTTCACGCATCGTTTCGATGCAGAAATCCATTTTATTTTATCGAAAAAAATATTGATCATGCACCATTTGCCGGGGAGGGATGCCTTTGTCTGTGGAAAAGTAAGTTTCTGTAAAAAAAACATGTGTATAAGAAATGCCAGATCAGGCAGAAATGAGGAAGAGCCATGAAAAACAGAATATGGAAACAGATGAAGAAAGCCGGAATTGTGACAGTGCTGGCAGGAGCCATGCTGGGAGGAACAATAGAACCGGAGCTGACTCTGGGAGCAGATTTTTTGCCGGGACAGGCACCGTTTATCGATCAGAGTGTGTTCTGGAAAGACATAGAATCCGGACAGGCGGAGCTTGGGATCCGGATTCGCGGCCTGAATGAATGGCTGTCCGGGAGAAGGTTTTCGGAGGATAAGGAGAAAAATGAGAAGTGGGACGATGAACTTCAGAAGATTGAAGATCCATCGGTGGAGCAGGAAGAAGAGATAGAACAGGAGCTGCCAGAGAATGACTTGCAGCAGGAAGAAGAGCAGGAGCTGCCGGAGGATGATTGGCAGCAGGAAAAGGAGCCAGAGCCGGAGGATGACTTGCAGCAGGAAGAGAAGGCAGAACAGGAATTGCCGGTGGATAAGGTTGTGGAAGGAATCGGAATAGAAATGGAGGAAGGATATGAGCACGTGGAGCAGCTGGCATCCGGGGAAACAGTACAGCCGGAGGATGAAGAGCAGGAGAAAACGGGTCCGCTCACACCGGAAGGAACGTCGACCGGAGGGGAAAATGTAGGGAATGAAGAGGAAGGTGAGTTTGAGGAGACGCAAAAGCTGACGCTGGTCACGTATATTTCGGAGTATTTTGTTCCGGAAACGGATTCTGTCCCGAAAAATATGGCTGCACAGCAGATTTCTGTAAGGAGCCAGAGCGGTGAAGATACAGAGATCACAAAGCTGGAAAGCGTGCTGAACGTGGAGCAGAACGGGCAGGATGAGATTTTTTTCCGTATCCCGCTGATCCTGCGGCAGGAATACCGTTTTCCGGCAGAGAAAAGCAGTTATCCTGTGACTCAGGAGGAACCGCTTCAGAAGGACTGTACCGGTGCGGGAACCTTTCTCATGACAGAAGAAAACGGGGAAGAGCTGGTGATCGCAGAGGGAATCTCGCCTATGCTGGACGTGGAGGCTGCTGAGGCTGATATGGAATTGTCGGTAATTGCACAGAATAAAAAAATGAAAGCAGGGCAGACCATCCGTTATCAGGTAGAGATAGCCAATACCGGAAAGCTGGATCTTGCAGATATCCGTCTGACCAGCAGCCTTTCATGCCCTAAGATCCGGCAGCTGTGGGAAGATGCAGAAGGCCTTCTAACAGAAGGGGCTGTGGCGGAATTTGCAGAATTAAAAGCCGGAGAGAGCAGGAGCTTTTATGTACAGGCGCCGCTTCTGGATGAACAGGAAAAAGATCTGGAGCACCAGGTGGAAGCAGAGGCCAGGGTGAAGGACAGAGTGGAGGAGGTGATCCGGAAGAACGCTTCCACTATAAATGGTCTGGAGGCACTGAAGGCGGATCTTTCTGTAAAGAAAACTGCAGACAAAGAAACCGCTGCACCGGGTGAGACTGTGACCTATCAGATCTGTATCGTGAATACCGGTGAAAAAACGCTTCATTCGGTTGTGGGAACGGAGCGCTTTCAGGCAGCAGGGATCCATGCACAGTTTCTGGAGCAGGAAGGTGTAACGCTCAACAGCAGCCGTACAAAGGCAATGATCCAACAGATCCCGCCGGGAGAGGCAGTTTCTCTTCAGGCTGTGGTGAAGATCCCGGGAAAAACAGCGGATCAGAAGCTTTTTAACCAGGTGACGGTCACAAGCAAGGAAACCGGAGAGCGATTGATGGAGGCCTCCGCTTCTGTCATGGTAAAAGGAGAGGTGGCTATTACGCCGGAAGAAGGGCTGCCTTTGCAGGGAGATGACCAGGGTCCGGCTTCCGGTCAGATACAGATGGCAAGAACTGCGTCCACACATCCGAAGACCGGAGATGATACCAGGAGGGATTTGTGGACGCTTCTGGCAGTGACAGCTTTGGTGACTGTGCTGGGCGGCATCTGGCTTCGGAAAAAATATGCGGATATTTATGGAAAAAGCTGATGTTACTGAGAACGGAGTGAACAGTAACAAGCTGATATTTTACAAGGCGGCCGTACCTCAAAGAAACGTTGAAAACAGGGGGGAGGTGTGCTATTCTATATGGTATGTACAGAAAATAAGAACAGTATATTTCCCGCCTCCGGTGTGCTGCCCGTCAGACCGGAAAAAGGGAAGATGGAGGAGAAAAATGAATCTTTTATCCTTATTGGAACATCTTGAATACAAATGCCTTCAGGGAAGTACAGAGCAGGAGGTTTCTTCTGTTGTATATGATTCCCGCAAAGTAGAAGAAGGGAGCCTTTTTATCTGCATCAGAGGTGCGGTCGTGGATGGACATAAATTTATACCTGATGTTGTGGCAAAGGGTGCGAAGACACTCATCGTGGAAGAAGCGGTGGAGGCACCGGAGGATGTGACAGTGATCCAGGTAGAGGATACCCGTTACGCCATGGCCTTTATTTCAGCAGCATGGTTCGGACATCCGGCAGAAAAGCTCAAAACCATCGGTATCACCGGAACCAAAGGAAAAACAACTACAACCTATATGGTGAAATCAATCCTTGAGAATGCCGGATATAAGGTTGGTCTGATCGGAACCATCGAGGCTGTTATCGGGGAGAAGCATATCCCGGCAGCCAACACGACACCGGAATCCTATATGGTACAGAAATATTTTCATGATATGGTAGAAGCAGGCTGCGATGCGGTCGTTATGGAGGTTTCCTCACAGGGACTGATGCTTCACAGAACCCAGGGATTTGTGTTTGATTTTGGAATTTTCACAAATATTGAACCAGATCATATCGGACCGAATGAGCACAAGGACTTTGATGATTATCTGCACTGCAAATCCATGCTTCTCAGACAGTGTAAGGTTGGTATCGTAAATCGTGACGATGAACACTTTGACCGCATTATCGAAGGCCACACCTGTAAACTTGAAACCTATGGATTTTCCGAAAAAGCAGATCTCCGTGCAGAGGGCGCCAGACTCGTTGGAAGAAAGGGCTATCTGGGAATTTCCTATCATGTTAAGGGACTTATGGATTTTCCTGTGGAGATCGATATTCCAGGTAAGTTCAGCATTTACAATTCTCTGACTGCCATTGCCATCTGCCGCCATTTTAAGGTATCCGAGGAGAATATCATCAAAGCTCTGAAGGTGGCCAGGGTCAAAGGCCGTATTGAGATGATCAAGGTATCTGACGAATTCACACTGATGATCGATTACGCACATAATGCCATGGCGCTGGAGAGCCTTCTCGGAACACTGAAGGAATATGATCCGCACAGACTGGTATGCCTGTTTGGCTGTGGCGGAAACCGTTCCAAGCTGCGCCGTTATGAAATGGGTGAGGTTTCAGGAAAGATGGCAGATCTGACCATCATTACTTCAGATAATCCGCGAGATGAGGATCCACAGGCCATCATCGATGATATTAAGATCGGAATGGCAAAAACAGATGGAAAATATGTAGAGATCCCGGATCGTAAAGAGGCGATCGCCTACGCGATCCATCATGGTGAGCCGGGAGATATCATCGTCCTTGCCGGAAAGGGCCATGAGGATTATCAGGAGATCAAGGGTAAGAAATATCCCATGGATGAGCGTGTACTGATCCGGGAGATCCTGGAAGAAGATCAGAAAGCGTAAATGGATGATCTATGCAGATGTGATCATTGACATTTCTCATGAAAAGCTGGACCGGGATTTTCAGTATCGTGTACCTGAGGAGCTGGTGCAGGCAATAAAACCCGGAGTTGTGGTCACAGTGCCCTTCGGAAAGGGAAATACCCTTCGGAAAGGCTATGTGACCGGGATCTCCGGAACGGCAAAATATGATGCGTCAAAGCTCAAGGAGATCTGGGGAGTGTCCACAGACAGTGAGACAACAGAATCCCGGCTGATCGCACTTGCGGCCTGGATGAAGGAGACCTATGGCTCCACCATGATCCAGGCACTGAAAACAGTTCTGCCTGTAAAAGACAAGGTCCGTGCAAAAGAGAAAAGACTGATCCTTTTTACAGGGAAAAAGGAAGAGGGGCAGGCACTTCTTGGCAAGCTGGAAGGCAGCCGCTTTAAAGCACGTGAGCGGTTCCTTCGGGCAATCCTGGAGGCCGGGAGCCTGGATTATACCTATGCCTCCAAAGAGCTTGGAGCCGGCATTTCCGTTCTTGATTTTTTTGAGAAAAAAGGTCTGATAACTATTGAAAGTCAGGAAATGTATCGTATTCCCGATGGGTTCGGCCTGGTGAAGGAGAACATGGAGCTGAGTCTGAACCAGGAACAGCTTTTGGCGGCAGAGCAGATCTTTCGGGAATGGCAGGAGCCGGACCCAAGGCCTGCACTTCTTTTCGGAGTGACCGGAAGCGGAAAGACCCAGGTTTATATGCGCCTGATCCAGAAGGTACTGGAGGAGGGAAAACAGGCGATCGTGCTGATCCCTGAGATCGCGCTTACTTATCAGACAGTCAGGCGCTTTTATGCCATGTTCGGAGATAAGGTTTCGGTTCTGAACTCCAGACTTTCCCAGGGAGAACGTTATGATCAGTTCAAAAGAGCAAAACGTGGTGAGATCCAGGTGATGGTAGGACCCAGATCCGCACTGTTCACACCGTTTTCAGATCTGGGACTGATCGTTATCGACGAAGAGCATGAACCCACCTACAAAAGTGAGAATACGCCAAGGTACCATGCACGTGAGACTGCCATTGAGAGGGCACGAATGGAACATGCCCGTGTGGTCATGGGATCAGCCACTCCGTCATTGGAAGCCTACAGTCATGCCTGTGACGGAGAATATCTTCTGGTAAAGTTAAACGCACGTTATGAGGAAAGGCCTCTTCCACAGGTATCAATCGTGGATCTTCGGGAAGAATTAAAGAAAGGAAACCGCTCGGTACTGAGTCTGGAGCTGAAGAGGGATCTGGAGCAGGTCCTTGAAAGAGGAGAACAGGCCATGCTGTTTCTGAACCGGAGAGGATATGCGGGCTTTGTTTCCTGCAGAGCCTGCGGTCATGTTATGAAATGTCCCCACTGTGATGTATCTCTAAGTGAACACAATGGCAATCGTCTGATCTGTCATTATTGCGGCTATGAGACTGTGAAACCGGAAATCTGTCCGTCCTGTGGTTCACCGCACATTGGTGGATTTAAGGCAGGAACCCAGCAGATCGAGAAGGTCATTGAAAAAGAATTCCCGAAAGCTAGGGTACTTCGAATGGATTTTGATACCACAAGGACCAAGGACAGCTATGAGAAGATCCTGGCTTCTTTTGCAAAGCATGAGGCAGATATTCTGGTGGGAACCCAGATGATCGTCAAGGGACATGATTTTCCGAATGTGACTCTGGTAGGAGTGATCGCAGCAGATCTTTCGCTGAATATGGATGACTATCACTGCGGGGAGCGTACATTCCAGCTTCTGACTCAGGCAGTTGGACGTTCCGGCAGAGGGAATCGGCCGGGGCAGGCGGTGATCCAGACATATCAGCCGGAGCATTACAGTATCCAGGCTGCAGCTGTTCAGGATTATAAGAAATTTTATAAAGAAGAAATGGGGTATCGGATGCTTCTGGACTATCCGCCGGCAGCCCATATGATGACTGTTTTTGGCGCCTGCCAGGATGAAGAACTTCTGAAAAATGCCATGTATTATATAGAAGTTTTTATCCGCAGGGTAAGTCCGAAGGAAGAGCTTCACATGATCGGACCTGCAGCTGCATCGGTAGGTAAGGTAAAGGATGTTTATCGTCAGGTGATCCATCTGAAGCACAGGGATATCTGCTTTCTCACAGCAGTCAGAGAGAAGCTGGAGAAATATATAGAGATAAATTCCGGATTCCGGAAAATATACATTCAATTTGATATGAATTAAAGGAGAAGAAAAATGGCACTTAGAACAATCCGTGTACAGGGGGATTCTGTACTGACAAAAAAATCCCGGACAGTAGACAAAATGACACCGAGGATCGGGGAACTGATCACAGATATGCTGGATACCATGTATGATGCAATGGGTGTTGGCCTCGCTGCACCACAGGTAGGAATCCTGAAACGTATCGTTGTCATCGATGTAGGTGAGGGCCCGATCGTGCTGATCAATCCGGAGATCCTTGAGACAAGCGGCGAGCAGACCGGTGACGAGGGATGCCTGAGCGTTCCGGGAATGGCAGGACAGGTAACACGTCCGAACTATGTGAAGGTAAAAGCACTTGATGT
The DNA here is from genome assembly GCF_039062885.1 of Blautia sp. 2227st1_G12_2227SCRN_220401. Lineage (NCBI taxonomy): Bacteria > Bacillati > Bacillota > Clostridia > Lachnospirales > Lachnospiraceae > Blautia > Blautia sp. 2227st1_G12_2227SCRN_220401. Next base: position 13,085 of record NZ_JBCLNI010000016.1, read on the forward strand.
AAATATGAACGAACAGATCTACGAGGGAGAGGGCCTTCTGGCAAGAGCATTCTGTCATGAGATTGACCATCTGGATGGAAAAATGTATACAGAACTTGTGGAGGGAGAACTTCACAAGGTAACTTATGATGAAGAAGACTAAAGGCGGGATACTATGAAGATTATTTATATGGGAACTCCGGACTTTGCGGTGGCGCCTCTTGTAGCACTGGCAGAGAACGGATATGAAGTGGAGGCTGTGATCACACAGCCGGACAAACCGAAGGGCAGAGGCAAAACTATGATGCCTACTCCTGTAAAAGAAGAAGCACTGAAACACGGGATCCCGGTACTGCAGCCGGTGAAGGTAAGAGATCCTGAATTTGTGGAAGAACTGAAAAATCTTGCACCGGACATCATCATTGTTGCGGCATTCGGGCAGATCATTCCAAAGAGCATCCTGGATATGCCGAGATTCGGATGTATCAATATCCATGCGTCTCTGCTTCCTAAATATCGTGGAGCTGCACCGATCCAGCAGGCGGTGATCGACGGTGAAAAAGAATCCGGTGTTACCATTATGCAGATGGGAACCGGTCTGGATACCGGTGATATGATTTCTAGGATCGTGGTTCCGCTTGTCAAAGATGAGACAGGTGGAAGCTTGTTTGATAAGCTCGCACAGGCAGGTGCAGAGCTTCTGGTACAGACTTTACCGTCCATTTTTGACGGAACTGCAACCCGCGAGAAACAGCCGGAGGAGAGTCCAACACCATATGCTGCCATGATCTCCAAAAAAATGGGGCTTCTGGATTTCAGCAAAAATGCGGAAGAACTGGAGCGTCTGGTAAGAGGCCTTGATCCATGGCCAAGCGCTTTTACCTTTATCAATGGAAAAACATTGAAGGTCTGGAAGAGCTCTGTTCTGGAAAAACAGGCACAGGAAGCACCGGGAACTGTGATAGCCGCTGACAAAGGAGGAATCCAGGTAGCATGCGGCCAGAAGGTACTCGTGCTCCATGAAGTGCAGCTGGAAGGCAAAAAACGCATGGAAGCGGATGCGTTCCTTCGGGGATATCAGTTGAAACCAGGAGACATGTTCAGAGATTCCAGGGAGTGATGAGTTATGTACGGATATGGTTATTACGGATGGGGAATGGACCCCACGATTCTTTTGCTCGTGATCGGAATGCTTCTTTCTCTTGCGGCATCCGCGAAGCTGCGCAGTACCTTTGCAGTCTATAAAAAGGTCCGGAGTCATTCAGGTATCACCGGTGCGGAAGCTGCACAGAGGATCCTGAGAGCGGCTGGGATCACAGACGTACAGGTGGTTCCGATCCGCGGAAGTCTTACGGATCACTATGATCCGAGAACGAAAACGGTTTCCCTTTCAGAAGATATTTATGGAAGAAATTCTCTGGCGGCTGTGGGGGTGGCAGCACATGAATGTGGCCATGCGATCCAGGATGCGATCAATTATGCACCACTGAATATCCGTTCAGCCATTGTACCTGCCGCAAATATTGGTTCCCAGCTTTCGTGGCCGTTGTTTATCGCAGGACTGATCTTTTCCATTGATCCGCTGGTAACTCTGGGAATTGTTTTGTTTTCACTGGCAGTACTGTTTCAGCTGGTGACACTTCCGGTTGAGATCAATGCGTCTTCCAGAGCGCTTAAAATGCTGGAAAGTACAGGTATCTTAGGTGCAGATGAAAAAAAGGGTGCAAGAAAAGTACTTACAGCGGCAGCGCTTACCTATGTAGCAGCTCTGGCGGCATCTATTCTGCAGCTTCTGAGACTGATTATCCTTGCAGGAGGTAGAGATCGTGATTAGCAGCGGAGTAAATACCAGAGAACTGATCCTTGAGATCCTGTTACAGATCGAGGAGGAGGGTGAGCACAGCCATATTGCGATCCGGAATGCGCTTTCCAAATATCAGTTTCTTCCGAAACAGGAACGTAGCTTTATTACAAGAGTATGTGAGGGAACCCTGGAATACAGGATCTATATTGATTATGTCATCGATTCTTTTTCCAAGGTTTCTGTAAACAAGATGAAACCGCAGATCCGTGAGATTCTGAGAAGTGCGGTATATCAGCTGAAATTTATGGACAGTGTTCCGGACAGTGCAGTATGCAATGAAGCGGTAAAGCTGGCACAGCGAAAAGGCTTTTATAATCTAAAGCCCTTTGTCAACGGGGTGCTCCGTACGATCGCAAGAGAGATCGGTGATCTGGAGCTTCCTTCCAGGGAAGAAAACGAAGTCCGTTATCTTTCTGTGAAATATTCCATGCCGGAATATCTGGTAGAAAAATGGAAAGCAGCCTACGGAGTGAAGACTACGGAGAAGATCCTGGAGGATTTTCTGACAGAAAGACCGATCACAGTACGGTGCCGTACTCATAAGGCGTCTCTGAGAGAGATCGTCACCAGTTTGAAGTCTCAGGGAGTGACAGTAGAACAGGCTCCTTATCTTCCCTATGCACTGAAGATTTCCGATTACAATCATATTTTGACACTTGAGACCTTCCTTCAGGGAAAGATCCTGGTGCAGGATGTAAGCTCTATGCTTGTAGCGGAAGCTGCAAGTCCGAAAAAAGGCGACCATATCATCGACATGTGCGCTGCACCAGGTGGAAAAAGCATCCATGCGGCAGACAAAATGGGGGATTACGGAAATGTGGATGCCAGAGATGTAAGTCAGTATAAGGCAGATCTTATCAAAGAAAACATCCACAGGACCGGAGTGATCAATGTGGAAGCCAGAGTTCAGGATGCAACGGTATATGATCCGGATTCCGAACAGGCTGCGGATATTGTGATCGCAGATGTACCGTGCTCCGGTTATGGAGTTATCGGCAAGAAACCGGAAATCAAATACCGGGCAACTCCGCAGAAACAGGAAGAGATCGTAATGCTCCAGAGAATGATCCTGGATAAGGCTGCGAAGTATGTGAAACCGGATGGAACGCTGATCTTCAGCACATGTACCATTGCCCGGGAAGAAAACGAAGAAAATGTATTATGGTTTTTAAAGAATTATCCGTACCGGCTGGAAAGCCTGGATCCGTATATTCCGGAGGAACTGCACTGTAAATCCACGAAGCTTGGCTATCTGCAGCTTCTGCCGGGAATACATAAGACAGATGGATTCTTTATTGCCAGATTCAGAAGGAAATAACAGAAAATGACAGATGTAAAATCCATGACCATGGAGGAATTGAAGGAATTCATGACAAAGATCGGTGAAAAGCCTTTCCGGGCGAAACAGATCTATGCATGGCTTCACCAGCAGCTGGTTACCTCCTGGGATGAAATGACAAATCTTTCCAAAAGCCTCAGGGAAAAGCTTTCGGCTTATCCGATCACAGCACTGACCCAGGCAGATGTAAGGATCTCAAAAATTGACGGAACCAGAAAATATCTGTTCCAGCTGGAAGATGGAAATGTGATCGAGAGTGTTCTCATGCGGTATCACCACGGAAATTCTGTGTGCATTTCTTCTCAGGTGGGCTGCCGTATGGGATGCAGATTCTGTGCATCTACCATCGGAGGACTGACCAGATGCCTGAAACCGTCCGAGATGCTGGATCAGATTTACCGTATCCAGGCAGATACCGGCGAACGTGTGGCCAATGTAGTTGTGATGGGAACCGGTGAGCCGATGGATAATTATGACAATCTTGTCCGTTTTGTCCGGATCCTTACCGACGAAAACGGTCTTGGGATCAGTCAGAGAAATGTGACGGTTTCTACCTGTGGGATCGTGCCGAAGATGTATGATCTGGCTGAAGAAAAGCTTCAGATCACTCTGGCACTTTCCCTTCATGCTCCAAATGATGAAAAACGACAGGAACTGATGCCGATCGCGAATAAGTATTCCATGGATGAGGTTCTGGATGCCTGCAGAAATTATTTTGACAAAACAGGCCGAAGGATCACCTTTGAGTACAGTCTTGTAGCCGGCGTCAACGACAGTGAAGAAGATGCGAGACAGCTGGCAGGCCGTATAAAAGGCATCAATTGCCATGTAAATCTGATTCCGGTCAATCCCATCAAGGAACGCTCCTATGTGAGGTCTACTCGACAGGCTGTGGAGAATTTCAAAATAAAACTTGAAAAATACGGAATTAATGTTACTATTAGAAGGGAAATGGGCAGCGATATCGACGGTGCCTGTGGACAGCTAAGAAAAAGTTACATGGAAAAAACAGAAAGCGAGAAGTGACATGAGGATATACTCAGCTACTGATGTAGGGCAGAAGCGGAAGATGAATCAGGATTACGTGTTTGCATCTGAAGGTCCGGTTGGAAATCTGCCTAATCTTTTCACAGTCGCGGACGGAATGGGCGGACATAACGCCGGTGACTATGCATCCTCACATGCAGTACGGATCCTTGTGGATGAAATCCGTGAAGATGCGGATTACAATCCTGTGAAGGTTATTCGTCATGCGATCGAAGCTGCGAACACGGAGATCAGAAACCGTGCGCAGGAAGACGAAAACCTCCGGGGCATGGGAACCACTATGGTGGTGGCGACTATTGTAGATCAGTATGCCTATGTAGCCAATGTGGGTGACAGCCGTTTATATGTGATCCAGGACGGAATCCGCCAGGTCACCAGAGATCATTCCCTGGTACAGGAAATGGTGAGAATGGGCGAGATCAGCGAAGCGGAAGCACGGAATCATCCAGATAAGAACATCATTACAAGGGCACTTGGCGCGGAGAAAACGGTGGATGTGGATTTCTTTGATCTGAAACTTGAAAAAGGATGTACGATCCTGATGTGTTCAGACGGTCTCAGCAATATGGTTGAAGATGAGAAGATCCAGGAGATCATATCCGATCCGGAAGCAGATATTGATCAGAAGGGCAGTGCGCTCCTTCGGGAAGCAAATCAGAATGGTGGTAAGGATAATATTGCAGTCGTACTGGTAGAGCCATTCACGAATGAGGTGGAAGCATGTTGAAGACGGGAATGATCATAGCCGAGCGCTATGAGATCGTAGGAAAAATCGGAACTGGCGGAATGGCAGATGTCTATAAGGCTATGGACCATAAGCTGAACCGTTTTGTTGCAGTGAAGGTCCTGAAACCGGAGTTTCGGGAAGACACCACGTTTATAAAGAAATTCAGAAGTGAGGCCCAGGCGGCAGCTGGTCTTACACATCCGAATATCGTCAATGTATTTGACGTAGGAGATGACGGCGGTGTTTATTACATTGTTATGGAACTGATCGAGGGTATCACTCTGAAGGAATACATCTCCAAGAAGGGAAAGCTTTCCATTAAAGAGGCTACAAGTATCGCAATCCAGGTTTCTATGGGTCTGGAGGCGGCACACAGCCATGGTATCGTTCACAGAGATGTGAAACCCCAGAATATCATTATCTCCACAGATGGTAAAGTAAAGGTGACAGATTTTGGAATTGCCAGAGCTGCATCTTCCAATACGATCAGCTCCAATGTAATGGGATCTGTACATTACAGCTCACCTGAGCAGGTGAGAGGCGGATACAGCGATGAGAAGAGCGATATCTATTCTCTTGGAATCACACTGTATGAGATGGTCACAGGAAGAGTTCCTTTTGACGGAGATACCACTGTGGCGATCGCTATCAAGCATCTGCAGGAAGAGATGGTTCCGCCAAGTGTTTATACACCGGATCTTCCGTACAGTCTGGAGCAGATCATTCTGAAATGTACACAGAAAAGTGTAGATCGTCGTTACAGCCGTATGGAGGATGTGATCGCAGACCTGAAGCATTCTCTGATCGATCCCCAGGGTGATTTTGTAAAGCTTACTACAGTTGACAACGATGCCAAGACGGTTGTGATCTCAGAAGAAGAGCTTGGTGAGATCAAACATACACCGAAGCAGATCACAAAACCGGAGATCACCGCACTTGAGGAAGAAAAATACGACGATAACGATTACGATGATGCAGAGGAAGAATACAGACCGAGATCCGAGCATAGATCCGGAAAGAAAAAGAAGCATCATGGTTCCGGAAGAGGCCTGACGATTGCGGCACTGATCGGAGGTGCAGTCCTTCTGATCGTTCTTGTGGTAGTGCTTGGACGTGCCGCAGGACTGTTTGGAACCGGCAGCAGCGGAGTTGCAGACAGCAGCAAGGCAGAGGCGAAGCAGGAATCAGCAGCTGACGGTCTGGCAACCGTTCCTGATCTTGTAGGCAAGACAGAGGAAGAGGCTAAAACACTTGCAAACGATGCACATCTGGGTGTCCAGATGGCCGGTGAGGAGGCATCCGATCAGGAAAAAGGTAGGATCTCCCGTCAGGAGACAGCTGCGGGAACACAGGTTGAAGCCAATACAACTGTGAAATACTGGGTAAGCACCGGAACAGCACAGGTTACGATCCCAGATTTGGATGGACGTACAGGAATCGATGCACAGCAGACTCTGGAAGATCTTGGACTTCAGGTAAATGTCCAGAAAGAATACAGCGACACAGATGACAACGGATATGCACTGGTAGATCCGGGATATGTTTACAATGTCGAACCGGCAGCAGGTACTTCTGTGCAGGCAAGCTCTTCTGTAACACTGACAGTCAGTCGAGGGGTTGATTATGGCGATAATGCTGAGGTTCCGAGTGTTGTAGGAATGACCAAGGATGATGCGCTTACTACTTTAGGGAAATTTATTGATATCCAGATAACAGAACAGCAGAGTACAGAAGCTGCAGGTACAGTTATCGCACAGGATCCGGAAGCCTATGCGGCAGCAGACCCGGATCAGCCGATCAGCATTACCATCAGCTCCGGTGACAAGGCTCCATCCACAGACAGCACAGCATCTGCAGATAGTACAGCATCTACAGACAGTACAGCATCCACAGACAGCACAGTATCCACAACTACATCTACAGCAGATGTCAATGCAAACACAGGCTGGAAATGTACACAGACACTGGATACCCCGTCCGGCTACAATGGAGGCGCGATCCGTCTGGAACTGATCCAGGATGTAAACGGTGAGCCTAAGGCATCCACCATCATTGATGGACAGAATATCAGCTTCCCGTATCAGCTTGATATCTCAGGTGCTGAGGGCGTTACCTCAGGAACCATCTATCTCTATGAAGAGGTAGACGGGGATTATCAGCAGCTTGGAACCTACACGGTTACATTCAAGAAAGCTGAGTGATCATGCAGGGAAAGATAATCAAAGGTATTGCCGGATTCTACTACGTATATGCAGAAGACGGTAATACATATGAATGCAGAGCCAAGGGAATTTTCCGTAAGGATAAATTCAAGCCTCTGGTAGGTGACAATGTGGACATTACAGTTCTGGATGAAAAGGAACTGGAGGGAAGTGTGACGGAGATCCACAAGCGGAAGAATTCTCTGATCCGTCCGGCTGTGGCCAATGTAGATCAAGCACTGGTGATCTTTGCCATGGATAATCCGAAGCCGAACTTCATGCTTCTGGATCGTTTCCTCATTATGATGGAGAGGGAAGGTGTTCCGGCAGTCATCTGTTTTAACAAAAAAGATCTGGCAACAACGGAAGAACTGGAATTTCTCTATGAAACATACCAGAGCTGCGGCTATCAGGTGATCCTGTCAAGTGCCCTGAAGGGAGAAGGACTCGACGAGATCGAAGAAGTGCTTCAGGGCAGGACAACTGTGGTTGCCGGCCCATCCGGCGTGGGAAAATCTTCTCTTACAAATTCCCTTCAGGAAGAAGTGGAGATGGAAACCGGTGAGATCAGCCGTAAGCTGAAACGGGGAAAACATACCACGCGCCATGCACAGATCATACCGGTGGCACAGGATACATTCCTTGTGGATACACCGGGATTTTCCTCCTTATATATTGAAAATATGGAGGAGCAGGAACTGAAGGATTACTTTCCGGAGTTCCGAAGATATGAAGGACAGTGCCGCTTTCAGGGGTGCCGTCACATACATGAACCGGGCTGCGCTGTTAAGGAAGCCCTTGAGAACAATGAGATCAGCAGACTCCGATATGAAGATTATCTGGAGCTGCACCAGGAATTAAAAGAGAAAAGGAGATACTGAGTCATGGAATACCGATTGTGCCCGTCGATCTTATCAGCAGATTTTAACAGACTGGGAGAACAGATCAAAATTCTGGAAAAGGAAGGCGTTGAATATCTGCATATTGATGTTATGGATGGAGATTTTGTTCCCAGCATTTCTTTTGGAATGCCGGTGATCAAATCGATCCGGAAAGAATCCAACATGTTTTTCGACGTACATTTGATGGTAACAGAACCGGAAAGATATATCCGCGATTTTGTAGAATGCGGAGCAGATTCCATTACTGTACATGCGGAGGCATGTGAGGATCTGGAGCGTACACTGGAGCAGATCAGGGCAGCAGGGGTAAAGGCGGCAGTTTCGATCAAGCCATCCACACCGGTAAATGACATCAGCCATCTTCTTGAAGATGTGGATATGGTGCTGATAATGACTGTTCAGCCAGGATTTGGCGGACAGAAATACATGGACGAATGCACGGAGAAGATCCAGGAGCTTCGTGAGCTTATTGATGAAGAAGAGCTGGATGTTGATATCCAGGTAGATGGTGGTATCAATGATGATACACTGGAGACGGTTATGCGTGCCGGTGCAAACCTCATGGTCGCAGGTTCCTGGGTATTTAAGGGCGATGTGGCAGCCAATGTAAGACACATTACAGAAAAAATCCACAATATCAAAAAAGAGCTGGACTGAAAATGATCGATACAATAATAATCAGCGGGGGCAATATCCAGAATGGTTTTGCCCTCGATTTTTTAAAAAAAAGAATAGAAGAAAGCCGAGGAGAGAAAATCACTCTTGTTGCTGCAGATAAGGGGATGGAATGGTTTATGAAAAACCGGGAATTTATTCCGGATCTTGCAATTGGGGATTTTGACAGTCTTTCCGAAGAAGGCCAAAAATATATGGAAAGCCTGAAGGGAACGGAGATCATCAGGCTGAAGCCAGAGAAGGATGATTCGGATACACAGTCTGCGGTAAACCAGATGATCCGCAAGGGTGCAAAGGATATCCTGATCCTGGGAGCTACCGGCACAAGGCTGGATCATGTGCTGGCGAATCTGGGATTGCTTTCCATGGGTAAGGAACAGGGCGTTCGTATTGCGATCGCAGATCAGTGGAATTATATCACACTTGCAGAAAGCGGAACCATACTGCACAGAGAGGAGCAGTTTGGAAAATATGTTTCATTCTTTACTGTGGGAGGTGATGTGACAGGCCTCACTCTGAGGGGATTTAAGTATCCGCTGAACGGATATCATCTGACAGTAGAAGACAGTGGCCTGACCGTCAGCAATGAGATTTCGGAAGAAACCGCAGAGATCCTGTATGAAAGCGGGCAGCTTCTGATGATCATGTCCAGGGACTGACAGTAACAATAATTGCCTCACAGTTGCGATTTCAGGCTGTGTATGGTAATATGGGACAGGAATGGCCTGAAAAACGGAAAGGCCTGTTTAAAGAGTATCTGAAAAATACTGTAAATAAATATATTGAAAGGACGTATATAGAGAGATGAAATTAGGAATCGTAGGTCTTCCTAACGTAGGAAAAAGTACATTATTCAATTCACTGACAAAAGCCGGAGCAGAATCCGCAAACTATCCGTTCTGTACTATCGACCCCAATGTGGGTGTTGTAACCGTTCCGGATGAGAGACTGAATCTTCTCGGAGATTTTTATAAATCAAAAAAAGTAACACCGGCAGTGATCGAATTCGTCGATATTGCAGGTCTTGTAAAAGGCGCATCTAAGGGAGAGGGACTTGGAAACCAGTTCCTTGCAAATATCCGTGAGGTAGATGCTATCGTTCACGTGGTACGCTGCTTTGAGGATTCCAATGTTGTTCATGTAGATGGAAGCATTGATCCGCTCCGCGATATCGAGACTATTAATCTGGAGCTTGTTTTCTCTGATCTTGAGATCCTCGAGAGAAGAATTGCCAAGGTTACCAAGACTGCACGTATGGATAAGGAAGCTGCCAAAGAGCTTGCATTCCTTGAAAAAGTAAAGGCGCATCTGGAAGAGGGACAGCTTGCCATTACTCTGGAAACAGAGAACGAAGATGAGGATGCATGGCTTGCAACCTATAATCTTCTTACTGCAAAACCGGTGATCTATGCGGCTAACGTTGCAGAGGATGATATCGCAGATGATGGGGCGAACAATCAGTATGTACAGGCAGTACGTGAATACGCTGCCAAACAGAACAGCGAGGTATTTGTGATCTGTGCGCAGATCGAGGAGGAGATCTCCGAGCTGGATGAGGATGAGAGAAAGATGTTCCTTGAGGATCTGGGACTGACAGAATCCGGCCTTGAGAAGCTGGTGCGCGCAAGCTATCACCTTCTTGGACTTATGAGTTTCCTGACAGCAGGAGAGGATGAGACAAGAGCATGGACCATCAAGATCGGAACCAAGGCACCGCAGGCAGCAGGTAAGATCCACACAGACTTTGAACGTGGATTTATCAAAGCAGAGGTTGTGAATTATCAGGATCTTCTGGATTGCGGTTCCTATGCAGGTGCCAGAGAGAAGGGCCTTGTACGTATGGAAGGAAAAGAGTACGTTGTACAGGACGGAGATGTGATCTTATTCAGATTTAACGTGTGATCACCAACGTCTGTGAAATACCGGCTGTAAGCTGAAAAATTATAACAGGTGATTTTATGGATATGTCAATTCGGTTTCCCGGATTAAATCTGGTTTTGGATCATGTGCCGAGATCCTTTGAGATCTTTGGCTTTGAGATCACGATCTATGGCGTCCTGATCGCGATAGGAATGCTTCTGGGAATCTTTTTTGTGGTACTGGAAGCCAGAAGAAATCATGAAGATCCGGATGCATATCTGGATCTGGCCATCATAACGCTGCTTTCCGGTGTGGCAGGGGCGAGGTTGCTTTATGTGGCTTTTTCCTGGAGCCTTTATAAAAATGATCCGGGACAGCTTCTGAATATACGGTCCGGAGGACTTATGTTTTATGGCGGACTTCTGGGCGGTGTGCTGGGTGGTGCGGTCTACTGCAGGATCCGAAAGAAATCCTTCTGGCAGATGGCAGATCTTGCCTGCATGGGACTTCTGATCGGGCAGATAATAGGAAAGTGGGGAAGCTTTTTTAACAGAGAATCTTTCGGGGAATATGCAGACAACATTTTTTCCATGCAGCTGCCGCTGACTGCGGTACGGGCAGGAGAGGTCACCACGGCTATGCGTGAAAAGCTTCAAACCGTGGACGGTGGTACCTGGATTTTGGTACAGCCCTTGTTTTTCTATGAAAGTCTCTGGTGTCTGCTTGTGCTTTTGATGCTTATGATGCTGCTTCGCAAAAAAGTATTTCAGGGAGAGATCTTTCTGAGATATCTGGCAGGCTATGGTCTTGGAAGAGCAGTGATCCAGTGGTTCCGCACAGATAAAATACTGTTTCCGGGAACCGGCGTGGATGTTTCACTGGTGATCTCGGTAATACTTTTCGTTCTTTGCACCGTGGTAGTTGCAGTGAAACGCGTGATGTCCAGAAAGCGGGCAAAAGTACGGATGAGAAGGATCGAGAAAGATCAGCAAGCAGAGAAAGAAGCGGAACAGCAACGGGAAAATGTAGCAGAGAATCTGGAAACAGAGACTGTACAGGGAGAAAAAAATGGATCAGAACGAGATACAGAAGAAAGAGGAAGCTCTTCGGAAAGCGTCACTTTTGCAGCAGCTGCAGGAGGAACGGAAGAAGCTGGACAGCCAGATCAGGAGCAGGAGCGATCTTCTGAAGAATCTGGAGGCCAGCCAAAGAGTTGACCGTATTCTGGAATTATATTACGGAAACTGAGATCAAACAGATATAGGATACAGATGCTTTTGTCTGATGGATCAGAATATAGAATAGGATACCGGTATTTGGCTGATAAGAGCAGCAGAAAACTGCCCTGCAGGAAAACGTCTTCTATGACGTTTCCGGCGGGGCAGTTTTTGTGCTGTGCAGTAGGAATATATCAGTACATCTTTCGGAAATCCAGAGGAGTTGTGCCTGTGACTTTACGGAACATGGCGATAAAGTGGCTGGCATCGGAAAATCCGGAAGCGCCGGCAACATCCTGGATCTTCATATCCGGTCTGGAAAGCAGAAGCTCCCGGGCGCGGCTGATGCGGTACATGGTAACGTACTCGTAAACCGAGCAGCCCATAAAACGGCGGAACAGACGGGAAAGATACTGCGGAGAGACAAAAACGCTCCGGCTCAGCTGCGCTGCAGTGATATCCTGCTGATAACCGGTTTCGATTTCTTTTATTACCGGGATCACATATCTCTGGTAGAGCGGATTATCCTGTATCTTCGGAGAAGCTGCACAGTCTGTAAAATTCATAAGAAAATTATAGCAGTCGGAAGAAAGAGATTTCATATCCGGTGTGGGCTGATGATATTTACGCAAGGTAGAAGAAATCATTTTCCGGATACTGGCTCCTTGTTCCTTTTCGATAAGGATCACTTCCTGGTTGTCTGTCATGGAAGGAATGCTGCCTGCCAGTGTTCCTGTGAAGGTGGCAAACATCGTGGTCCAGGAAGTAGACTCTCTGTGATAGGAATGAGGGACACCGGGGGCGATGAGGATGCCCTCGTTGGCTCCGAGAGTATAAAATTTCCCACGGACTTCAATGCGTCCGGTACCCTTTTCAGTCTGGAGGTAATGATAATACGGATATCCGTCCGGACGGAAGATATTAACCTGATTCCAGTGGTTCCCAAGAGATTCAAACATGAAGGGAGCACTGACCGGAGTGTTTCTGAAATAGATCGACATGATATTCACCTGTTTCTAAATGTTATATATTTTGGCGAAACATATTATACCATAATCCGGTGGATTATACTATAATGATCCTAGCATAAAAAACGAAGGATCCGGCAGAAAAAACAGAATCTGCCGGGCAGGAGGAAAAAATGAAAAAATTTGATCATTCTCTGTTAAAAGATCCCCGGTATTTCAGCGACGGAAGAATGGATGCCCACTCAGATCATACATATTATCGCTGTGAGGAAGAGAGAGAAGATGGGAAAACTTCTTTCCGTCACAGTCTGAATGGTCTCTGGAAGTTCCATTATGCACGGAATTATGCATCTGCTATCCCAGGCTTTGAGGAAGAAGCATATTCCTGTAAGGACTGGGAGGAGATTTATGTGCCGGCACATATCCAGATGGAAGGATATGATGCACCGCAGTATGCCAATGTCCAGTATCCGTGGGAAGGCCATGAAGAACTTCATCCGGGACAGATCCCGGAACGTTTTAACCCGGTGGCAAGCTATGTGAGATATTTTCATGTGCCGGAGAGCATGAAAGGAAAAAGAGTATTTGTTTCATTCCAGGGAGCAGAGAGCGGCCTGGCTCTGTGGCTCAATGGAAAATTTGTGGGATACAGTGAAGATTCTTTTACTCCGTCAGAATTCGAGCTTACGGAATATCTGAAGGACGGCGAGAACAAGCTGGCGGCACAGGTGTTTAAATGGACAGCCAGCAGCTGGTGCGAGGATCAGGATTTTTACCGTTTTTCCGGAATTTACAGAGATGTTTATCTGTTTACGGTACCGGATGTCCATGTATATGATCTCAGGATCCGTGCCATTCCGGATGAAACTCTCAAAAAAGCCGAGCTTGAGATCGTGACCAGTACCTGGGGAAAAGGAAAAATGAAGCTTACACTTTCCGGAAAGGGAGAGATCCTTTTGCAGGAGGAAAGATCTCTGAACGGAGAGGATACCTGTACCTGGGAGATTCAGGATCCCCTTCTCTGGAGTGCAGAAGAGCCGAATCTCTATGATCTGGAGCTGGAGATCAGTGATGAAAGCGGAAAGCTCCAGGAGATCATCCCGGAGAAAGTCGGTTTCCGCCGTTTTGAAATGAAGGATGGTATCATGACCCTTAACGGAAAACGTATTGTATTCAAGGGTGTGAACCGCCATGAGTTCAGCTCTGTCACAGGAAGACATGTGTCCCGGGAGGAACTGCTCAAAGACATCGTGACCATGAAACAGAACAACATCAATGCGATCCGTACCTGTCATTATCCGGATGCATCTCCGATCTACCGTCTCTGTGATGAATATGGTATTTACATGATCGCAGAAAACAATCTGGAATCTCACGGAACCTGGGATATAGCAGAATTTACCGGAGATCACACGGATATCGTTCCGCACAACAAACCGGAATGGCTGGGTATGATGCTGGACCGTGTAAATTCCATGTATCAGCGTGACAAGAACCATCCGGCGATCCTGATCTGGTCCTGTGGAAATGAATCCTTTGGTGGAAAAGATATCTTTGAGATGTCTGAGTTCTACCACAAGAATGATCCTACAAGACTGGTACATTATGAGGGGGTTTTCCATGACCGCAGCTACAATGCCACCAGTGACATGGAAAGCCAGATGTATCCTTCCGTAAAAGCAATCCGGGAGTTCCTTGCAAAGGATGACAGCAAGCCGTTTATTTGCTGTGAGTATACCCATGCAATGGGAAATTCCTGCGGTGCAATGCATAAATATACAGATCTTACAGATACAGAACCGAAATATCAGGGTGGCTTTATCTGGGATTACATTGATCAGTCTATTTACAAAAAAGACCGTTACGGTAAAGAATTCCAGGCATACGGCGGAGACTTCGGTGAACGTCCTACAGATTATAATTTCAGTGGAAACGGTATCGCATACGGCGGAGACAGAGATGCTTCACCAAAGATGCAGGAGGTAAAATTCAACTACCAGAATATCACTGCGCAGGTAAGTGAGGATTCTGTTAAGATCATCAACAAAAATCTTTTTGTAAATACGGACACATTCCGATGTGAAGTGACTCTTGCAAAGAACGGTCATGTTCTCCGCACAGAGACACTGGATACAGCGGTGGAGCCTTTAAGCCAACAGACCTACAGACTTCCATTTGGAAAACAGCAGCGTCCGGGCGAATATACGGTAACCGTAGCCTTCCTTCTCAGAGAAAAAACACTTTGGGCAGAGGCAGGACATGAGGTTGCTTTCGGCCAGTATGTTTATCAGGTGGAAGGATCACCGAAAGCTCCTGCGTGTGGCGTGGAGCTTGTGAGAAGCCTTCATAACATCGGTGTCCGTGGGGAAAATTTCGAAGTGCTGTTCTCCGTTCTCAATGGTGGTCTGGTTTCGTATAAATATGCAGGAAGAGAAATGATCGAAGCGATTCCGAAGCCCAACTTCTGGAGAGCACCTACAGATAATGATTGCGGAAGTCTGATGCAGATGCGCTATGCACAGTGGAAGATCGCCAGCATGTACGCAAGTCATAAGGATTACCGAAAAGGCATGTATGGTCCGGCCAATGCTCCGGAGACAACGGTTCACGAAAACAGCGTGGAGGTTGCTTTTACCTACATCCTGCCAACTACGCCTGCCAGTGAATGCCGTCTTGCCTATGAGGTAACCGGAGATGGAAGAGTAAAGACAACGCTGACCTATGATCCTGTAAAAGAGCTGGGCGATATGCCGGAGTTCGGAGTACTCTTTAAATTCAATGCGGATTATGATCATGTTCAGTGGTACGGCCTGGGACCGGCAGAGACTTATGCAGACCGGAAGCATGGCGCAAAGCTCGGCATTTATGAGAATCTCGTGACAGACAATATGGCACGCTATCTTGTGCCGCAGGAATGCGGAAACAAAGCGGAAGTACGCTGGGCAAAGATCACAGACAGAAAGGGCAGAGGAATGCTCTTTGAGATGGATAAAGAAAACGGCCCGATGATGTTCTCGGCACTTCCATATACTCCTCATGAAATGGAAAATGCCATGCATCCCTATGAGCTTCCGGCAATCCATTATACCGTTGTCCGTGCCGCAAAGGCGCAGATGGGTGTTGGAGGAGATGACAGCTGGGGTGCCCGCACCCATCCGGAATACCTTCTGGATACCAATGGAAAGATGAAATTTTCCTTTGCGTTCAAAGGCCTTTAAAATGTCATAAAATAACAGAACATAAAGTCAGAAAAAAGCTTCCGGCGATTGTCCGGAAGCTTTTTCATTTCATAATAATGCACAGAAAATAAACAGGTTGAAAAAAAACCTGTGGATATTTCATGAAATGAAAAAAAACTTGGATATGCACTTGTTTTTTCATGGTAAATAGTTTAGAATGATTACATAAGTGGTAGAAAGTGGTGAATAGTGGTAGCGAATGGGGATGAGTGGCAGAATACACCATTTGCACCCTGGAAGCACGAAGGGGAGAATCGTGTTTCACGAGAGTAGGTGGGTTTCATGTTCATGGGCGAGTATAATCATACGATCGACGCGAAGGGGCGTCTGATCATCCCTTCCAGGTTCAGGGAACTCTTAGGGGAAGAGTTCGTACTGACAAGAGGGTTGGATGGTTGCCTTTCTATTTATCCGATGGATGAATGGGTTGCTTTTGAAGAGAAACTCCGAGCATTACCACTTACAAATAAAGACGCAAGAACCTTTTCACGTTTCTTTGTAGCCGGAGCTACAACATGTCAGCTGGATAAGCAGGGAAGAATCCTGGTGCCGCAGACGCTGCGCCAGTTCGCTGGTCTGGATAAGGATGTGGTGCTTACGGGTAATCTGAACCGGATCGAGGTTTGGAGCAAAGAGAAGTGGAGCGAGAACTGCAATTATGATGATATGGACAGCATTGCGGAAAGCATGCAGAACATAGGAATCGTCATTTGAGCATAACGCAGGTAGAAATCCCACAGGAGACGGATATGGAATTTAAGCATAAATCTGTATTACTCAATGAGACCATTGACGGCTTAAGGGTAAAGCCGGATGGAATCTATGTGGATGGCACTTTAGGAGGAGCGGGACACGCCACAGAGGTGTGTAAGAAACTTTCTGCCAAGGGGAGATTTATTGGCATAGATCAAGACCAGGATGCGATAATTGCTGCGAGTGAACGGCTGTCAGCCTTTAATCAGGTGACAATCATTCGCAGCAATTATTGTTACATGGCAGATGAGCTGAGATCCCGTGGCATTGAGAAGGTGGACGGGATCCTGCTGGATTTGGGAGTGTCATCTTATCAGCTGGATAATGAAGAGAGAGGTTTTTCCTATCGGTACGATTCTCCTCTGGACATGCGAATGGACAGAAGACAGAGCCGTACAGCCGGTGATATAGTCAACGGTTATGAGGAACGGGAGCTGTATCGGATTATCCGCGATTACGGCGAAGATAAATTTGCCAAAAATATAGCGAAACACATTGTGGCTGCCAGAGAGCAGGCACCGATCCGGACGACCGGAGAACTGACCGAGATCATACGGGGTGCGATCCCCATGAAAATACAAGCTACAGGAGGACATCCGGCCAAGAGGACTTTTCAGGCAATACGTATTGAGCTCAACCGGGAGCTTGACGTGCTTCGGGATTCCCTGGACGGCATGATCGATCTCCTGGATGACGGAGGAAGGATCTGTATCATTACATTCCATTCTCTGGAAGACAGGATCGTTAAGACCATTTTCCGAAAAAATGAAAATCCCTGTACCTGCCCGCCGGATTTCCCGGTCTGCGTATGCGGAAAGAAATCCAAGGGTAAGGTGATCACAAGGAAACCGATCTTACCGGGAAAAGAGGAAATGGAAGAGAATCCGAGGTCCAAAAGTGCGAAGCTTCGTATTTTTGAACGGAAAATGTAGTTGAGAGATGGAAGGTAGGCAAATGGCGAAGACAGGAAGAGGGACTACAGCCAGAAGAAATCGAAATACCGTCAGGAACAGCAGAGAAATGTATGTTCAGGGAAATGCGGTAAAACGGCTGCAGGAAGTTCCTCAGAGGACTGATCTGCCCGAGATACAGGAAAGGCGACGGCTGGCTCAGAAAAGAAAACAGAAATCCGCAGTACCTGTGACACCGGCAAAACAGGTGGTAAGCAGACAGGCACAGCGGAACCGGGAAAAGGCAATGGCCATGAACAAGGGGTTCGTTCTGTTTCTTACGGCAGTTTCCATCGCGGTACTTTTTACCTGTATCAATTATCTTCAGGTAAAATCCGAAATCACGGCGAGTATGAAAAATGTTGCAAATCTGGAATCTGAGCTTGCACAGCTGAAAGAAGATAACGATGCATATTACAGTCAGGTCACTTCTGCAGTGGATATCAGCGAGATCAAGAAAAAAGCTATCGGCGAGCTTGGAATGAAGTATCCTTCGGAGGATCAGATACAGACCTATACCACGGAAGGAAACAGTTATGTGAGACAGTATCAGGATGTGGACACACACAAGTAACAGAAGTACAGTTTTTAAGCAGGTGATCGATTGAGTACAAGAAGGCGCAGGCCGGTAAAAAAAATAAATTACAGTATGAAGAAAAAGCTGGCAGTACTATTTTCCTTAGTGTTGCTGGCTTTAGTCGGTTTGGTGGCAAGAATTACCTATATCAATGCCACCAGCGGAAGCAAATATCGAAAGCAGGTGCTGAGTCAGGCTCAGCAGAAATATGAAAATCAGACACTTCCAGCAAAAAGAGGCGATATCTATGACCGGAACGGGAATATCCTGGCAACCAGCAACAAGGTCTATAATGTGGTCCTTGACTGTCTGGAGGTCAATAAGGATCAGGATTCCGTGGAGCCTACCATAAAGGCTCTTGTGGAAGTCCTGGGATTGGATGAAGATGAGATGCGGAAGCTTCTCACCGACAGCAGTACAAAAAAAAGTCAGTATCAGATCGTAAAGAAACAGATCTCCATGGACGACAAAAAAGCTTTCGAAAAATACGAAGATCCGGGAGACGACAGTGAACTGACTGCCACGCAGCTGAAAGAACGTTCCAGGATCACAGGTGTATGGTTTGAGGAAGATTATCTCAGATCTTATCCGTTTAATGAGACTGCCTGTGATACCGTTGGATTTACACTTTCCAGAGATGTGGCGGATGCCGGACTGGAAGGATATTACAATGCGACACTTACCGGCGTGGATGGAAGACAGTACGGATACATCAACAACAATTCCGACGTAGAACAGACGATCATCGAACCGACGGATGGCAAAAGCATTGAGACCTCGCTGGATCTGGGACTTCAGCAGATCGTGGAAAAATACGTAAATACCTTTGAAGAAAAGATGGGAGCCAAAAATGTAGGCGTGATCATCGAGGATCCGAAAACAGGAGAGATCCTGGCAATGGACGGCGGTGACCGTTATGACCTGAATAACCCGAGAGATCTTTCAAATGTGTATTCCCAGAGTGAGATCGCTGCCATGAACGATGAGGAAACCGTGGAAGCGCTGAACGGAATGTGGAGTAATTTCTGTGTGACAGATGCCTACGAGCCTGGATCGGTTGTAAAGCCCATCGTTATGGGCTCCGCACTTGAAATGGGAGCGATTTCCGAGAGCGATAATTTTGTCTGTGACGGCGGACAGTCTTTTGGAGCGGAAGGTGCGACTACTTTTATCAAATGTGCGGTATGGCCGGATGCTCACGGGACAGAAGCTCTTTCCGATGTCATTGCCAATTCCTGCAACGATGGTATGATGCAGATCGCAGCAAAGATGGGAAAAGATAATTTTCTTAAGACACAGAGCGTTTTCAATTTCGGAACAAGAACCGGTATCGATCTTCCCAATGAGGGAAGCGGTGTGATCCATACCAGCGATACCATGGGAGAAACGGAGCTTGCATGCTCTGCTTTCGGACAGGGCTATACACTGACCATGATACAGGAGATCAATGCAATGTGTTCTGTGATCAATGGAGGATACTACTATCAGCCTCATCTGGTGACGAAGATCAAGGACAGCAGCGGCGGAATCGTAAAAACGATCTCTCCGACACTGATGAAGCAGACGATTTCCGAGAAGATATCTGCAGATATCCGCTCCTACATGGCTGCCAGCGTAGACCATGGTACCAGCCGTACCTCCAAGGTGCAGGGCTACAGCTCCGGTGGTAAAACCGGTACTGCCGAGAAGCTTCCGCGAGGCAATGGCAAGTATCTGGTATCCTTTATCGGATTTGCACCGGTAGATGATCCGGCGCTTGTGATCTATGTAGTTGTGGATGAGCCGAAGGTAGATGATCAGGCAAGCAGTACGTACGCACAGTACATTGCACAGGGAATCCTTTCCGAAGCACTTCCGTATCTGAATGTACAGCCGGATGAGGCAGAGGATGGAGAAGTTCCGACTACAGAGCTGTGGGAACTTTTTAAGGGAATCAGCGATTCTGCAACAGGAACCGGCGCAGACGGGCAGAAGGAGGCCATTTCCGATGAGAATGTACCAAGTCCGCCGGAAGATGAGTCGGAGGACAGTGATACCGAAGATAATAACGATATGCAGAGCGAAGGTCTTACCAACGAGGAGGCCGGTCTGGAATAGATAAAAAGAATACCCTCTCAGGGGAACGTCATATATTACAGTGACGACCTCTGAGAGGGATTTTTTTATGATCCGGACCATGGTTTATCACAGGAAAAAAATATGGGTGGTTTTTCTGATCTGCATAATGCTTCTTCTGGGACTTGTGGGAAGACTCTGGTATCTTATGAACGTCCGGGCAGAATATTATTCAAAAAAGGCGGAGGATCTTCATGAGCGGGAACGTGACATAAAAGCGGCCAGGGGAAAGATCCTGGACATCAGGGGAAATATTCTGGCGGATAACCGGACAGTCTGCACAGTATCGGTGATACACAGCCAGATCAAAGATCCTGAAAAAGTGATCCGCGTACTGTCCGGAGCATTGTCTGTAAAAGAAGAGGAAATCCGAAAAAAAGTTGAAAAAATTTCTTCTATTGAAAGAATACAGACAAACGTGGAAAAAAGCATTGGAGACAGGATCCGGGAATATGACCTTGAGGGAGTGAAGGTAGATGAGGATTATCGGAGATATTATCCTTATGGATCTCTCGCTTCAAAAGTACTGGGATTTACCGGAGGTGATAATCAGGGGATCATTGGTCTTGAAGTGAAATACGATGAGATCCTGAAAGGAGAGCCCGGAAAGATCCTCACAGTTACGGATGCACGTGGTGTGGAGATCGACGGAACCGGAGAACGGAGGAAGGAACCGGTGTCAGGAAATACTCTGCGTACCAGTCTGGATGTTAATATCCAGGAATATGTACAGCAGGCAGCCGGTAAAGTCATGGAAGAAAAACAGGCGGAGAGAGTTTCCATACTGCTTATGAACCCTCAGAACGGAGAAATCTATGCCTGTGTCAATGTGCCTGAATTTGATCTGAACGATCCGTTTACTCTGAATACAGAAGAAACAGCAGCAGAGGGAGAAAAGAAGCAGGATCTTCTGAACCGGATGTGGAGAAACCCCTGCCTGAATGATACCTATGAACCTGGCTCGACTTTTAAGATCATCACTATGGCAGCAGGGCTGGAGGAAGGAGTGGTGTCAACAGAGGATCGTTTTTTCTGTCCGGGCTATAAGGTGGTGGAGGACCGGCGGATCCACTGTGCAAAGAGAACAGGACATGGTGCGCAGAGTTTTGTAGAAGGTGCCCAGAACTCCTGTAACCCGGTATTTATTGAGGTGGGCCTGCGGCTTGGAGCAGACCGTTATTACAAATATTTTAAACAGTTCGGACTTTTGAAAAAAACAGGGATAGATCTTCCGGGCGAGGCAGGAACGATCATGCATAACCCCAAAAATATGGGAGAGGTGGAGCTTGCCACGGTATCCTTTGGTCAGTCGTTTCAGATCACACCGATCCAGCTTGCAACAACCGTCAGTGGGATCATCAATGGCGGAAACCGGATCACACCTCATTTTGGGATCAGCGTGGAAAGTGCGGACGGAACAAAGGTGCGGACACTGGAATATCCGGTGGAAAGCGGGATTGTGTCCGGTGAGACTTCCCGGACAGTACGTACGATCCTGGAAACTGTAGTTTCAGAAGGCTCCGGAAAAAATGCCGGGATCCAGGGGTTTTCCATTGGGGGAAAAACAGCTACCTCTCAGACACTGCCCAGAGGCTCCGGCAGATATATTTCTTCATTCCTGGGGTTTGCCCCGGCAGAGGATCCGAAGGTCCTGGCTCTTTGTATCATCTATGCACCTCAGGGTATGTATTATGGTGGGATCATTGCCGCACCGGTGGTACGCAGTATTTTTGAAAATGTACTTCCCTATCTTGGGATCAAGAGGACAGTTACGGAAACTCCATCCGGGGAAAACCGGGCAGATGGGGTTGATTAATGAGGATAAAAGCCTTATACTGTTGAAGAAGTATAAAAAAACGAAAGAATTAGAGGTGTGAGGATGGAGTTTCATGTTGTGATCCCTGTGCTGATTTCATTTGCGATCAGCCTTGTATTAGGACCGATTGTTATCCCTTTTTTAAGAAGACTTAAAATGGGACAGACAGAGAGAGAGCTGGGCGTGCAGTCCCACCTGAAAAAGAACGGTACCCCCACCATGGGCGGAGTGATCTTTCTCATTGCGACAACTGTAACATCACTGTTTTATATCAGAGATTATCCGATGATCATCCCGGTACTTTTCCTGACCCTGGGATTTGGACTGATCGGATTTCTGGATGATTATCTGAAAGTAGTCCTGAAACGTTCAGACGGACTTCTGCCATGGCAGAAAATGGCACTGCAGATTGTTGTGACAGCTGTATTTGCTTTTTATCTTGTAAATTATTCCAATGTATCCCTGACCATGAAGATCCCGTTCTGGAGCGGACATTATCTGAATCTGGGATGGTTTGCGGTTCCGGTACTGTTTTTTGCAGTTATTGGTACAGTAAACGGAGTAAACTTTACCGACGGACTTGACGGACTGGCATCCAGTGTTACCCTGATCGTTGCAGTATTCTTTACCGTTGTTTCCCTTGGAATGAACAGCGGCGTGGAGCCGATCACCTGTGCAGTTGTGGGCAGCCTTATGGGCTTCCTTCTCTTTAACGTATATCCGGCCAAGGTATTTATGGGAGATACCGGTTCTCTGGCACTGGGCGGTTTTGTGGCTGGTGTGGCTTATGCCATGCAGATGCCGCTGTTTATCATCCTGGTGGGACTGATCTATCTTATTGAGGTACTGTCCGTTATGATCCAGGTATCCTATTTCAAGGCAACACACGGAAAAAGAATTTTCAAGATGGCGCCTATCCACCATCATTTTGAGCTTTGCGGGTGGTCCGAGACACGGGTCGTTGCAGTGTTCTCTGTTGTAACTGCCATTATGTGCCTGATCGCTCTCCTGGCATTATAAGGAGGAACAGAAAAATGGATTTAAAAGGAAAAAAAGTTCTCGTTTTCGGAGCTGGAAAAAGTGGCATTGGTGCCGCTGACCTGCTTGGAAGTGTAGGAGCACAGCCGATAATCTATGACGGAAATGAAAACCTTGATAAAGAAGCGGTTTTACATAAAACAAACGGAACATACACCCCGGAGATCTGGGCCGGTGCTTTTCCGGAAGGAGAGATGGAAAGTCTTGATCTCGTAGTGTTAAGCCCGGGAGTACCAACAGATCTTCCACTGGTAAAGAGCTTCTACGAAAAAGGCCTTCCGGTATGGAGTGAGGTAGAACTTGCCTACCGTACAGGAAAAGGTGAGGTTCTTGCAATTACAGGAACCAACGGCAAGACAACAACAACAGCTCTCCTTGGAAAGATTATGGGAGATGCCCGTGAATCTGTATTTGTTGTAGGAAATATCGGAACTGCATATACATCAAAATCACTAGAGATGCGTGAGGATTCTGTAACCGTTGCGGAGATCAGCAGCTTCCAGCTGGAGACTATCGAGCAGTTCCGCCCGAAGGTCAGTGCGATCCTCAACATTACAGAAGATCATCTGAACCGTCATCATACCATGGAAGAATACATCCGTGTAAAAGAGCTGATTACCAAGAATCAGGGACCAGAAGATGTATGTGTCCTGAATTATGAGGATGAAGTCCTCCGTAAATTCGGTGAGAACATCGTTCCGAAGGTGGTATATTTTTCAAGCCTTCGTAAACTGGATCAGGGTATCTATCTGGACGGAGATCAGATCATTCTGAAAACAGAAAAAGAAGAGATCCCGATCGTAAAGACAGGAGAACTTAAGATCCTTGGCCGTCATAATCACGAGAATGTAATGGCTGCAGCAGCCATGGCATATTATGCGGGAGTTTCTGTGGAGAGCATCCACAAGAGTGTTTGCGAGTTTGTGGCAGTTCCTCACAGAATCGAGTATGTAACAGAGAAGAACGGCGTTGCCTATTATAACGATTCCAAGGGAACAAACCCGGATGCAGCTATCAAGGGAATTCAGGCTATGAACCGTCCGACTCTTCTCATCGGCGGTGGCTATGACAAGGAATCCAGCTACGATGAGTGGATAGAATCCTTCGACGGAAAAGTCCGTTATCTTGTTCTCATCGGCCAGACGAAAGAAAAGATCAAAGCAGCAGCAGAACGTCTTGGATTTACAGACATCATTCTCTGTGAGGATCTGAAAGAAGCTGTTCAGGTCTGCGCGGAAAAAGCCAATCCGGGAGATGCGGTTCTTCTTTCACCGGCATGTGCAAGCTGGGGACAGTTCGACAACTATGAACAGCGTGGCGACATGTTCAAGGAATATGTGAAAGCACTGTAATAATCCGAAAAATACATACATAAGCTGAAATAAAGACCACTGTGGAGGCCACAGCATGAAGGCAGAACAGAAACAGACCGGAAAGACTGATACCGTTCTCTGGGTTCTGGTTCTGATCCTTGTTGTGTTTGGCCTGGGGGCGCTTTTTTCGGCAAGCGAATATAATGGCAGAGTGCGTTTTCACGACTCTGCCTATTATTTTAAGAAGCAGCTCTTTGCCACGGCACTGGGGCTGCTTGTTATGTATCTGGCATCAAAGGTGGATTATCGCATTCCTGTGAAGCTGGCACCTGGAGCATATATCCTTTCACTTTTTCTCTCAACG
The DNA here is from genome assembly GCF_039062885.1 of Blautia sp. 2227st1_G12_2227SCRN_220401. Classification (NCBI taxonomy): domain Bacteria; kingdom Bacillati; phylum Bacillota; class Clostridia; order Lachnospirales; family Lachnospiraceae; genus Blautia; species Blautia sp. 2227st1_G12_2227SCRN_220401. The sequence goes on from NZ_JBCLNI010000016.1 coordinate 38,029, forward strand.
GCAGTGCTGCTTTTCGGACAGGAAATTAACGGATCGAAGCGGTGGCTGAATCTCGGGCCGCTATCATTTCAGCCCTCGGAATTTTCCAAGGTTGCGGTAATCCTTTTTCTTGTGTGGCAGATCAGCCGGACAAAAAGCAAGACAACCGGATTCTGGTTTATGTGCAGGACCATGATGACGTTGCTTCCGGTAGTTGGTCTGGTAGGTTCCAACAACTTAAGTACAGCGGTGATCATTCTCGGGATTGGTGTGCTGCTGATCTTTGTGGCCAATCCCAGATACCTGCAGTTTCTGGCTCTGGGGAGTGCGGGAATCGGATTTATTGCAGTTTTTCTTGCTGCGGAGAGTTACCGTCTGGAGCGTCTGGCAATCTGGCGGGATCCGGAAAAATATGAAAAAGGCTTTCAGACCATACAGGGTCTGTATGCCATAGGAAGCGGAGGGATTTTTGGCAAAGGTTTCGGAAACAGCCTTCAGAAGCTGGGATTTGTCCCGGAAGCCCAGAATGATATGATATTTTCTATTGTGTGTGAGGAAACGGGGATACTGGGAGCCTTTCTGACACTTTTTCTGTTTGGTATTCTGATCTGGAGGCTTTGTATTCTGGCATTAAACTGCCGGGATCTGCAGGGAACGCTGCTGTGCGCCGGGATCATGGCACATATGGCGATCCAGGTAGTCCTGAATGTTGCAGTAGTAACGAATACGATTCCCAACACCGGGATCACTTTGCCCTTTGTAAGCTATGGCGGAACTTCTGTTGTTTTTCTTCTGGGGGAAATGGGGCTGGCCTTAAGTGTCAGCAGTCACAGACATGGAAGGATCACATAGAATAACAAGTAAGAGGCCCTTTTAGGAGTGGAATACTTGAATGAGATCGATGAGATCATCGTGACCGGAGGCAGGCCGCTGCATGGAAGCGTCCGGATCCAGGGGTCAAAAAATGCGGCACTTCCGGTTATGGCAGCAGCACTCTTAAGTACCGGGACCAGTGTACTGCGGGGATGCCCGAAAATCAGTGATGTATATTTGATGGAAAAGATCCTGAAATATCTGGGGGCAGAAACCTGGTGGGAAGGTCAAGATCTTTATCTGGACTGCAGCCATGCGGACGGCACCATGATACCGGAGTGTTATTCCGGAAAAATGCGTTCTTCCGTGATCTTAATGGGAGCAATGCTGGGGCGGAGCAAAAAGGCACAGACAGGATATCCCGGAGGCTGTGTGATCGGGAAGCGGCCGGTGGATCTTCATATCCAGGTTTTGCGCCGCCTTGGGGCAGCTGTGGTGGAAAACGGCGGGATGATCCGGGCATCCTGTGGAAAACTCCGAGGCGCAGAGATGTTTTTTCAAAAAAGAAGTGTAGGCGCTACAGAACAGGGCATTCTGGCAGCGGTCCTTGCAGAGGGGAAAACAGTCCTTAGCGGCTGCGCCTGTGAACCGGAAATTTATTGGCTTTGCCATTATCTTACCGGAATGGGGGCAAAGATCCGGATTCGTGAAAATGGCTGTATCTGTATTGAAGGGGTGGAGAAGCTTGAAGCTGGCGATGGCTGCATTCCACCAGACCGTATTGTCGCCGGAACCTATCTCATGGCAGCGGCGGCAACCAGAGGAGAGATCATCCTGGAAAATCCGCCTCTGGAGGAAATGGATGGAATCCTGGACGTATATCGGAAAATGGGTGGACAATGCCGCAGGGTAGGTGGTAAACTAATAGTCAACGGAAAAAATACAGGTTTTCCCCTGGAGCTTCTGGAAACAGAAGTTTATCCGGGATTTCCTACAGACCTGCAGTCTCCTGCGATGGCGGTACTGGCCACGATCCCGGGAGTGAGCAGGATCCGCGAGAAGATTTTTGAAGACAGATATAAAACAGCTTCATGGCTCTGTAAAATGGGAGCACAGATCCAGATCCGGGATGGAGTTGCCGTGATATACGGAGGGCAGCCCCTGAACGGTTGTACTGTGGAAGCAGAGGAACTTCGCGGAGGTGCGGCACTTGTGATCGCAGCACTTGCCGCGCAGGGGATTACCAGGATCCGGGGCTGTTGTTTCATAGAAAGAGGCTATGAACATATCTGTGAGGATCTGACCGCACTGGGCGGTCTGCTGATAAAGGACAGAGGAACTTTATGAAAACATCAAAAAAAAAGCCACTGAAAGCAGTTGGCGGACTTCTTGTTCTGCTGCTGGCAGGAATTATTTTCTTTTTTACGTATTATCAGGTAGATGAAGTGCAGGTGATGGGCAGCAACCATTATTCTGAAAAACAGATCAGGAAGATGGTGCTTAGGGGGCCGCTGGCATCCAATTCTGTTCTTGCACCGCTTCTTTATACTAAGCAGAATACAAAGGATGTTCCCTTTATAGAAGGCTATACCGTAACAAGGCTGAACCGGCACACCATTTGTGTCAGTGTGAAGGAGAAGGATATCGTTGGCTGTATCCCTTATCTGGACAGTTATATTTATTTTGACAGAAACGGTATTTTTGTGGAAGGATCCACGGAACGTAACGAAAAAATCCCGTTTTTTGACGGGATCAAAGTCAAAAAAGTGATCCAGAACGAGAAACTCCCCATCAAGGATGAAACGGTGATGAACACGGCAGTTGCTCTTTCTACTATTTTTGCAAAAAATGATAAGGTTCCGGATCACATTGAATTTGAAGACGACGGACAGATCAGTCTTGTTTACGGGGATATCACAGTTAAACTTGGAAAGGATGAATATCTGGAAGACAAAATGACCAGAGTTCTGGCTATCCTTCCGATGATTTCCGAAAAAAAAGGAATTCTCCATGCAGAAAATGTAAATGATAATTCCAAGAACATTACCCTGGAGCAGGAACAGGACGAGAGCCAGACTTCCGCAGAAAACTGGACCGGAGGCTATGATGAGGAAGGAAATTACACCGGAGAAGGCGAATACGACGAAAATGGCAACTATGTAGGACCGAAACCGCAGACGGATCTGGAGTATGCGCAGGAAAACTGGGTAGGTGGCTATGATGAAGAGGGAGATTACACAGGCAGTGGTGAGTACGATGCCAACATGACCTATGTAGGCGAAGCCCCCACAGAAGAAACCATGGCAGAAAAAGGAAACTGGAAGGGCGGTTACCGGGAAGACGGAGGCTATGACGGAGTCAGTGAATATGACCGTGATGGCAATTACGTAGGCACTCTGGAGGATTATCAGACTTCGGCAGAAAGCTCCGGAGACGGAACAGACTCCGAAGATCCAGATGCTCAGAGTACGGATACCGAAGATACAGAAAATGAAGAAGACTCTTCAGACAGCAGTACGGACAGCACCGAGGAAGAGGTTGATTACAGCAGTGATCAGGAAGAAGGCGCTGAGGATTATGATGAAAATTCGTACAGCGATTACAGTGATGAGTCCGATTATGAGTAAAGATAAAAAAGCTTTCTTAATATATAGTACCGGTATTTGGACATTTTGCCAGAGATTGTTTTGTAAATGTTTCGGTTAATAGAAACAGTGCCGAAATTTAGTGAAAAAAGTATAAAAAAACAAAATTAATGGTTGATTAATTACCGAAAAAAATATATGATATAACTATGTGTATATGTAGCTTGGAATAGATTATTACACTGAATCGGATATCAGGTAGAAATAAAGGAGGAAGTACATTGTTAGAGATAATGACGAATGAGGCTGAGTCTTCTGCGAAAATTATTGTAATTGGAGTAGGCGGCGCAGGTAATAATGCGGTAAACAGAATGGTGGAAGAGGCCATTGGCGGAGTTGAGTTTGTAGGTGTTAATACCGATAAACAGGCTCTGACACTGTGTAAAGCTCCGACTGTACTTCAGATTGGTGAGAAAATTACGAAAGGTCTCGGCGCCGGTGCACAGCCGGAGGTTGGACAGAAGGCAGCTGAGGAGAGCATTGAGGAAGTTAAGAAGATCATCGAGGGAGCGGACATGGTTTTCGTTACCTGTGGTATGGGAGGCGGAACCGGAACCGGAGCTGCTCCTGTGATCGCCGGTGCGGCAAAAGAGATGGGTATCCTGACTGTCGGTGTTGTTACCAAGCCTTTCCGTTTTGAAGCAAAGACCCGTATGAACAATGCACTTGCGGGAATCGAAAATCTGAAGAAAGCAGTTGACACTTTGATTGTCATCCCCAATGACAAATTACTTGAGATCGTTGACAGAAGAACAACCATGCCGGAAGCACTGCGTAAGGCTGATGAGGTTCTTCAGCAGGCAGTACAGGGTATTACAGACCTGATCAATCTGCCGGCTCTGATCAACCTTGACTTTGCAGATGTGCAGACAGTCATGACAGACAAGGGAATCGCTCATATCGGTATCGGTGAGGCAAGAGGTGATGACAAGGCTATGGAGGCTGTACAGCAGGCGGTATCTTCTCCGCTTCTTGAGACAACCATCAAGGGCGCTACTCATGTGATCATCAATATTTCCGGAGATATTTCTCTTATGGATGCCAACGATGCTGCAAGCTATGTACAGGAGCTTACAGGTGAGGATGCAAACATCATCTTTGGTGCTATGTATGATGATTCTGTTGCAGATTATGCGAGAATTACAGTTATTGCTACAGGTCTTACAGACAATAACCTTCAGAACACACCATTTGGAAACAGAGCTTCCAATTCTGTATTCGGAAACACCAAAAAAACAAGCCAGTCACAGCCAGGCGGTATGAACCTTAACATGCCAAGCTTCAGCCTGCCGACTATGAATTCCACACAGTTTGGAACAAAGGCTCCTACAAGCACTGTTCAGAAAAAGGACATCCAGATCCCGGATTTTCTTAAGAACAGATAATAAATGAACATGATAAGATCCGGCAGAGACTCCATCTGGAACGCTGCCGGATCTTTTTGACTTTCTGATCAAAAGAAACAGGAATGTCTGCTCTGTATGGAAACAGGATTTCTGTTCAGGATATCAGCATTCGCAGCTGAAAGTATCACATTTTGTATCACAGCAGCGATGTGCATTGTCACCGGTTACATTGATGGAAGCTGCGGTGCATTTGCAGTGCTCATTGTAGGTGCAGTTGTGTGCTTTGCAGTCGATGTTAACGGTCTCACACCCACAGCAGGGATCTGCGGAATTTTTTACAGCACACTCTTCCTGGTCACGGAAGCTTTCACAGGCGGTGTCGTCCGCATAACGAGCATCTGCACCTTCGACACTGATGGCTCCCCTGGAACAGAGAGAATTTTTGTTATAGCAGCAGTTGTGTGCGGAGCATTTAAGACTTGTCATAAAAGTGTCCTCCTGATAATTATGATTTTATCGGAAACCGTCAGCCTGCCGGAATGCGCATCCTGTCTGATCGTCAGCACTGCGGTAAGGCTTGACAGATTCCGATGTTGCATAGTATGTCCGGAAGAAGAAAAATTTATACTCAAAAAATAAATACATAATAATATAAAAAACAGTTGACAAATAGCAGACACCATGGTATCCTCTTAAAGTACGTAGCGAAAAGAAAGCAGAGTTCACTCTCACCTCAGCGCTGAAGATAAGCGACTCAGGTCAATATTGCACAGTACTGCAAACGGACCAACCATCAGTGCGCAGGTGTAATTATTTGAAGTGTGGACATCTGTCTGCGCTTTTTTTGTGCAGCTTAAGCTACATTAATGAGAAAGAAAAAAATAATTCTATCATGTTCATGGAGGTGTACAACAATTAGCGGTTTAATGATTAACGAACAGATCAGAGACAGAGAGGTACGCTTGATTGGTCCGGACGGAGCTCAGCTTGGAATCGTGTCCGCCAGAGAAGCGATGGCGAAAGCGCAGGAGGCAGGACTTGACCTTGTAAAGATTGCCCCACAGGCGAAACCGCCGGTATGCAAGATCATTGATTACGGTAAATACCGTTACGAGCTTGCAAGAAAAGAAAAAGAGGCCAGAAAAAAGCAGAAAACCATCGATGTCAAAGAAGTGCGTCTTTCCCCGAACATTGATACGAATGATTTGAAGACGAAGGTAAATGCAGCAAGAAAGTTCCTTAGCAAGGGCGACAGAGTTAAGGTTACACTTCGTTTCCGCGGAAGAGAGATGGCACATATGTCCAGCAGTAGGCATGTGCTTGATGACTTCGCAGATCTTCTGTCCGATATAGCGACTGTAGAGAAGGCTCCGAAGGTAGAAGGCAGAAGCATGACTATGTTTCTGACTGAGAAACGGTAGATATCTCAGTCTTCACGGCAACAGCCGGGCAGAACGGGATGCTATATAAAATTTAGAAGTACCAAATCAAGGAGGAATTCATAATGCCAAAAATTAAAACTTGCAGAGCAGCAGCAAAGCGCTTTAAAAAAACAGGTACAGGAAAATTAGTAAGAAATAAAGCCTACAAGAGCCATATCCTTACAAAGAAATCTCAGAAGAGAAAGAGAAATCTGAGAAAATCTACTGTTGTTGATTCTACTAATGTAAAGAGCATGAAGAAAGTATTACCATATTTATAAGATAGAGAAGACGAACAGGAGGAGAATTAAGAAATGGCAAGAATTAAAGGCGGATTAAACGCAAAGAAAAGACATAACCGTACATTAAAACTGGCAAAAGGCTACAGAGGAGCCCGTTCCAAACAGTATAGAGTAGCAAAACAGTCTGTAATGAGAGCTCTTACAAGCTCCTATGCAGGAAGAAAACAGAAGAAACGTCAGTTCAGACAGCTCTGGATCGCTCGTATCAACGCAGCAGCAAGAATGAACGGACTTTCTTACAGCAAAATGATGCACGGCCTTAAGGTTGCAAACATCGACATCAACAGAAAGATGCTTGCAGAGATGGCTGTTAACGATGCAGCAGGCTTCACAGCTCTTGCTGAGATCGCTAAGAAAGCAATCGCATAAGTAAAGTATTAAGAGACGAAGGAGTCCAGGGAATTTTTCCCTGGATTTTTTTGTAAAAAAATTCAGACAATTTGCCGAAAAACGACACAAGCTGTACAGCGGACAAGTGTCCGCGTTGTGCAATCAGACGAAAAACAACAGATAACTAAATTTGCCCTTGAAATAAAAAATATGCGATGCTATAATTTTAGCATTAAACATTAGTAACGCGACAAAGCGCAGGAGGAGAGATTATTATGAAGAATTGGAAGAAAGTAATCGGCGTTGCATCAGCAGCAGCGATGACAGCAGCTATGATGATGCCTGCATCCGTTTTTGCGGCAGAGGATGAGACATTTAAGATTGGTGTGATCGGACCGATGACCGGTGATTACGCACAGTACGGTACCAACGTATACAACGCAGCCAAGATCGCAGCTGATGAGATCAACGAGAACGGTGGATTCAACGGATATAAAGTAGAGATTCTTGACGCAGGTGATGACCAGGGAGATCCGGAGAAGGCTATTAACGCATACAATGACCTGATCGATAAAGGAATGCAGATGCTCTGTGGAACTGTAACATCCGGTTCCTGTATCGCAGTAGGAGCTGAGGCAGCTGAGGATACATTCCTCTTCACACCATCCGCAACAGCACTTGACTGTATCACAGCAGGAACAAACGAGTTCCGTATGTGCTTCACAGACCCGGCACAGGGAACCAAATCTGCTCAGTACATTTCCGAGCACAAACTTGCAACGAAAGTAGCAGTACTTTATGATTCCGCTGCTGACTACAACTCCGGTGTACATGACGCATTCGTTGCAGCAGCTGCTGATGACGGACTTGAAGTAGTTGCAGATGAGGCTTACACAACAGACAGCAACACAGACTATTCTGTACAGCTTGCAAAGATCAAGAAGAGCGGCGCTGAGCTTCTTTTCCTTCCGAACTACTATTCCGACAATGCGCTGATCCTTCAGCAGGCATCTGAGGCAGGACTTGACATTAAATTCTTTGGTGTAGATGGCATGGATGGTATCCTCAATGTAGAGAACTTCGATAAATCCCTTGCAGAGGGTGTTATGCTTCTGACACCATTCTCCGCAACAGCTACAGATGAGAAGAGCCAGAACTTCGTAAAAGCATACGGCGATGCTCACAACGGTGAGATCCCGAACCAGTTTGCGGCAGATACATATGATGTACTTTACGCAATGCAGCTTGCAGCTGACGATGCAAAGATCACACCAGATATGGAAAATGCAGACATCAGTGCAGCAATGAGCGCATCCATGGCAAACATCGAGCTTGATGGACTTACCGGAAAAGCAAAATGGACCGAGGATGGCGAGTGTGATAAAGAGCCGAAAGCATTCGAGATCAAAGACGGTGCTTATGTAGAGATGAAATAAGTAATTTCTGTTAACGTTAGGGGTCAGGGGACGGTCACCTTTAGTGGGAACCGTCCCCTTTTTCCCTTATCAATAAACAATTAAAAGAGGTGCGTTATGAGTTTTATATCTTATTTAAAAGACGGCATCAGTCTTGGCAGTATCTATGCAATCATCGCACTTGGATATACCATGGTTTATGGTATTGCCAAGATGCTGAACTTTGCACACGGAGATGTTATCATGGTGGGAGCTTATATCATCCTTACCTGTATCACAAGAGGCGGCATGTCACCGATCCTTGCTGTGATCCTTTCCGTTGTGATCTGTACACTGCTTGGTGTTGTCATTGAGAAGGTAGCTTACAGTCCACTTAGAAAAGCTTCCTCAAACCTGGCCGTTCTTATCACGGCTATCGGTGTCAGTTATCTGCTTCAGAACCTGGCACTTCTGATCTTCGGCGCAGATGCCAAGAGTTTCGTAGCTGTTATCAAAGTTCCGTCCATCACACTATTTGACGGTGAGCTTACCATCAAGGGAATCACCATCGTAACCATCCTTGCATGTATCATTATCATGGTGGGACTTTCCCTCTTTGTAAAAAAGACAAAACCTGGCCGTGCCATGCAGGCGGTTTCCGAGGACAGAGATGCGGCACAGCTGATGGGAGTTAACGTCAATGCGACAATTTCCCTCACATTTGCCATCGGTTCCGGACTTGCAGCGATCGCAGGCCTTCTGCTCTGTCAGACTTATCCGACACTGACTCCGTACACAGGAGCCATGCCTGGTATCAAAGCTTTCGTAGCTGCTGTATTCGGTGGAATCGGTTCGATTCCGGGAGCTATGGTCGGCGGCATCCTTCTGGGAATCATCGAGATCTTCGGAAAAGCTTATATTTCTTCCCAGGTTGCAGATGCGATCGTATTTGCAGTCCTGATCGTCGTGCTTCTTGTAAAACCTACCGGACTGTTCGGCAAGAACATCCAGGAGAAAGTGTAAGGTGGCCGATATGAAGAATATGAAAAACAAAACAACAAAAAATAACATGATCAACTACGGAATTGTCATTGTACTCTTTGTGATCGTACAGGCACTTTCCTCAACTGGAAATCTTTCCAGACTTCTTATGGGACTTCTTGTTCCCCTTTGTGTTTATACCATTGCATCAGTTTCCCTGAACCTGGTAGTCGGTTTTTCCGGTGAGCTGAGCCTTGGACATGCGGGCTTCATGTGCGTGGGAGCTTTTTCCAGTGCCCTGTTTTCACAGGTTGCTGCAGACTCCATTCCGCAGGTTCCTCGCTTTATCCTTGCAATCCTTGTAGGTGCGGCAGTTGCAGCACTGTTCGGTGTGATCATCGGTATTCCGGTACTTCGTCTCCGCGGTGACTACCTGGCTATTGTTACACTGGCTTTTGGTGAGATCATTAAGAACCTGATCAATGTACTTTACATTGGCGTGGATGACAAAGGACTTCACGTTGCAACAAGTGCAGCCGGTCTTCATCTGGAAGCCGGCGGAAAGCAGATTCTCAAAGGTGCCCTTGGTATTTCGGGAACAGCAACTCTTTATAAAGATATCAAGAATTACTTTTTCCTGATCGGCGTGATCCTGCTTCTTCTCACATTGTTTATTGTACAGAACCTTGTAAACTCCAGAAGCGGACGTGCTATTATGTCAACCAGGGACAACCGTATTGCAGCGGAGTCTGTAGGAATCAATATCACCAGATACAAACTGCTTGCATTTACAATTTCCGCAGCCCTTGCAGGAGTTGCAGGTGTGCTGTATGCACATAACCTTTCTCTTCTTAAGGTTTCTGTATTCGATTACAATATGTCCATTCTGGTACTTGTGTATGTAGTACTTGGAGGAATCGGAAATATCAGAGGATCTATCATTGCAACCATTATCCTTTATGCACTGCCTGAGCTTCTCCGTGGATTCGCAAACTACCGTATGCTGATCTATGCCATCGTACTGATCATCATGATGCTCTTTAACTGGGCACCGGCGGCGAGAGATTGGAGAGCACGCATGGTAGAGAAATTTAAAGGCAAAAAAGAGAAAAAGGAGGTGGCCTGATCATGGCAATGCTGGAAGTAAATAATCTGTCTATCCAGTTCGGCGGTCTTCGTGCTGTTGACGGCTTTAATATGACCATTGAGAAGGGACAGCTCTATGGACTGATCGGACCTAACGGTGCCGGTAAGACAACGGTATTCAACCTTCTCACAGGTGTATACAAACCAACAGAGGGAATCATCAGACTGGACGGCCAGGACATCACCGGAAAAAGCACCATTGAGATCAACAAGGCCGGAATCGCAAGAACCTTCCAGAATATCCGTCTTTTCAAGGATATGCCGGTTCTTGACAATGTAAAAGTAGGACTTCACAATCATCATCCATATTCCACACTGACCGGGATCTTAAGACTGCCGAAATATTACAAGGTAGAAAAAGAGATGAATGAACGTGCCATGGAGATACTGAGGGTGTTTGATCTGGATAAGGAAGCAGACACTCTGGCAGGAAATCTGCCTTATGGTAAACAGCGTAAGCTGGAGATCGCCAGAGCTCTTGCCACAGAGCCGAAGCTTCTTCTCCTGGATGAGCCGGCGGCTGGTATGAACCCGAATGAGACACAGGAACTGATGGATACTATCCGTTTTGTGCGGGAGCATTTTGATATGACTGTTCTTCTGATCGAGCACGACATGAAACTGGTGGGCGGTATCTGTGAGGAACTTACAGTTCTGAACTTCGGTCAGGTACTGATCCAGGGGGAGACATCTGCAGTGCTGAAAGACCCGACGGTTATCACTGCATATCTGGGAGAATAAGGAGGAACGAGACAATGGCAATGTTGGAAGTAAAGGACCTCCAGGTCTATTATGGTGTGATCCAGGCTCTGAAGGGAATTTCTTTTCATGTAAATCAGGGAGAGGTTATTGCGCTGATCGGTGCCAACGGTGCCGGAAAGACAACCACACTTCAGACACTTACCGGAATTCTTTCTCCGAAGTCCGGAAGCATTGTGTTTGAGGGAAAAGACCTCACAAGAACACCGGCGCATAAGATCGTAGAGATGGGTATGGCGCATGTTCCGGAGGGAAGACGTGTATTTGCGGATATGTCTGTTTATGAGAATCTGCTCCTTGGAGCCTATACAAGAAAGGACAAGGCAGAGATCGCAGAGAGTCTTGCAGGTGTATACAAGAGATTTCCGCGTCTGGAAGAACGTAAAGGACAGCGTGCCGGAACACTTTCCGGTGGTGAGCAGCAGATGCTTGCCATGGGACGTGCACTGATGAGCAGACCAAGGATCATTTTGATGGATGAGCCGTCCATGGGTCTGTCGCCGATCTTTGTAAATGAGATTTTTGACATTATCCGCGAGGTAAGTGAGAGCGGAACTACAGTGCTTCTGGTTGAGCAGAATGCGAAGAAGGCTCTTTCCATTGCGGACAGAGCGTACGTTCTGGAAACAGGAAGCATTACTATGGATGGAAAGGCAGAGGATCTTCTGAATGACGAGGCCGTTCAGAAGGCATATCTTGGAGAGTAGGGGGAAAGACATGGATAATTTCGTAATTACCATTGCAAGACAGTATGGAAGCGGTGGACGTACCATCGGAGAGGAGCTTGCAAAGAAATTAGGGATTTCTTACTATGACAAGGATATCATCCGCATGGCATCTGAGGAGAGCGGCATTCATGAGCAGCTTTTTGGAAGGGCAGATGAAAATGTCAGCACAAAGCAGAGATTTTTTGCAAAGTCCGGAATCTACAAGGGTGAGCTGATCCCGCCTCAGAGCAAGGATTTCACATCCGATGAGAACCTGTTTAATTATCAGGCAAAGGTGATCCGGCAGCTGGCAGAAAAAGAGTCCTGTGTGATCATCGGACGTTGTGCAAATATGATCCTGAAGGATTATTCCAATGTTCTTCGTGTGTTTGTTTACGGAGACTGGGATTTCCGTATCCGTGAGGCAAGTAAGAAGCTCAGCGGAACTACAAAGGATATTGAGAAATTCATGCAGAAGGATGACAAACGCAAAGAAGATTTCTGCAAACGTTTCATGGGTGTTGACTGGGCAGACATGACGAAATATAATCTGTGCCTGGATAACGGTACCCTTGGTTATGAGAAATGTGTGGAGGAGATCGAGAGTGCACTTGAGATCCTGAAAAAATAAGACATATATCAGAGAATATTCCCCGGGAAAGAAAAGCCAAAAGTCTTTTCCCGGGGATTTTTTCATATATTGTGGAAAAGTATATTTGATCCGGCGGGAAATATGGATAAGCGAAAAAAATATTTCTGTGTAGTGGCAATGGTATTGATCCTGCTCAGCGGATATGGAAAAATCTCAGACAGTGCATTTCGGATGCGGGTGACCAGAATGATCGCCGGTGAGGGGATGCTCCGGCTGGTGGCGGCACAGTACGGACAAAAAGCAGCAGAACCGGTGGCTGAGACAGCCTCTGACAGAAGCGAAAAAGAGGATCGTCCACGTGTGGCTCTTACCTTTGATGATGGACCGCATGCAACATATACACCTCTGCTTCTGGATGGCCTGCGGAAGCGTGGAATCCATGCCACATTTTTTCTTATGGGAAAAAATATCCGGGGAAATGAGGAGATCGTAACGCAGATGCAGAGAGACGGTCATCTCATCGGTAATCACACGTATGATCACGTGCAGCTTGATAAGCTTCCCGGTGATCAGGCCTGTCAGCAGATCATAAAGACGAATAATGAGATCTACGAGATCACCGGAGAGTATCCCATGTATCTTCGCCCGCCCTACGGTGCCTGGCCGAAGGATCTGGAGCTCTGTGTGACCATGCTGCCGGTATTTTGGGATGTGGATACCCTGGACTGGAAATCAAAAAATGTCCGTTCTGTGGAAAATATCGTAAAAAGACAAGTGAAGGATGGCTCCATTATCCTGATGCATGACAGCTTTTCTACCTCCGTGGAAGCGGCCCTGGAGATCGCGGATATGCTTACGGAAGAAGGATATGACCTGGTAACTGCAGATCAGCTGCTGGTGATGTAACTGTGATTTGCCGAAAAGGCAGAAACGATTGCTTTTTTATGTGCAAACAGGTAAAATTATAAAAATAAGGAATCTGTCCGTATGCCGGAAACAAATGAAACGATCGTTGCCGGATACAGATCTATGAAAAGAATACGGATCGTGAATATCCGCTTTTTACAGAAAATACAGGAGTGAAAGCCATGGATTTATTTGAATACGCAAAGTCAAAAACGCTGGATCAGGAGTCACCTCTTGCATCCAGGCTGCGTCCGCGAACACTGGATGAGGTGGTGGGACAGCAGCACATCGTAGGAAAAGATAAATTGCTGTATCGTGCCATAAAGGCGGATAAGCTGACATCTGTTATTTTTTACGGCCCTCCGGGAACCGGAAAGACCACCCTGGCAAAAGTCATCGCCAATACCACAAGCGCCAGCTTTACCCAGATCAATGCAACCGTAGCAGGGAAGAAAGATATGGAAGCAGTTGTAAAGCAGGCACAGGACGATCTCGGCATGTATGGAAAAAAGACCATTCTGTTCATCGATGAGATCCATCGTTTCAACAAAGGCCAGCAGGATTACCTTCTTCCCTTTGTGGAGGACGGAACCATCATTCTTATCGGGGCCACAACAGAGAATCCATATTTTGAGGTAAACGGAGCGCTTCTTTCAAGATCGATCATCTTTGAATTGAAGTCCCTGGAGATACCGGAGATAAAGGAACTGATCCTGCGTGCGGTTAACGATCCGGAACGTGGAATGGGAAGCTATGGGGCGGTGATCGAGGAGGATGCTCTGGAATTTCTGGCAGATATGGCAGGAGGAGACGCCAGAAGCGCCTTAAACGCCATAGAACTGGGAATCCTCACCACACCCCGTGATACAGACGGTAAGATACATCTGACCCTTGAGGTGGCTTCTGAGTGTATCCAGAAGCGGGTGGTGCGCTACGATAAGAACGGGGACAATCATTATGATATCATTTCTGCCTTTATCAAGAGCATGCGAGGCTCCGACCCGGATGCGGCAGTCTATTATCTGGCAAAAATGCTCTATGCAGGAGAAGATGTGAAATTTATCGCAAGAAGGATCATGATCCTTGCTTCTGAAGATATCGGAAATGCAGATCCCCAGGCCCTCTGCGTGGCAACGGCAGCAGCACAGGCAGTGGAACGTGTGGGAATGCCGGAGTCCCAGATCATTCTTTCCCAGGCAGTTACATACATGGCCTGTGCACCCAAGAGCAATTCTGCAGTAAATGCCATACAGGAAGCCATGCGCTGCGTGAAGGCGAAGAAGACAACCGTTCCGGTGCATCTGCAGGATGCCCATTATGGTGGCCACGAAAGTCTGGGTCATGGTATCGGATATAAATATGCCCATGATTATCCGAACCACTATGTAAAACAGCAGTATCTGCCACCAGAAATCGAAGGAGAACATTTTTACGAGCTCAGTGATATGGGATATGAAAAGAAACTGAAAGAGCATATGAAGAAGATCCACGAAGAAGCGAAATAAATGAATATAAGTAAAACGGAGGAGCCTCTCAGAGCAGCTCCTCCATTATTTTGTCATAAACATTCTGGTATTTATAAGGCCAGCTTTCACATACAGACTGTGCAGCAGCAAGATTTGGCACATTGATGCTGAGATCAACGATGCTGACGCCGCTTTCGATGATCCGCAGACGTACCGAGTAGCTGCCCTCTTTGGTGGGATAGTAATCTGCAGGAGTCAGGAGATGTTCTTCGATCTTGCAGTGGAGGGAATTGAGATATTCTTCCACTTCTTTCTTGATGTCAGAGGAAAGTTCTTTGGAAAAATATTTCAGAGTGTTTTTTCCCTCGGAGGTCAGTCGATAGTAACTGCGGTTGGACTGTGAAGACATTTCCACCAGATCTGCCTCCACAAGTTCGGAAACTGCCTGCTGGAGCTGAAAATAATTGGTGTATTTCCGGTCCAGGATAAAATCGGTGATCTGGGAATTTGTGAGATCCCCATCGGAATTCTGCAGCATATATAAAATAATAAGCTTATAGGTTGTAAAAGGTGATGCCATAAGAATCCTCCTTTTTACTGGCTGCGGGAAAAGGCTTCGAGAGCTTTTCCCTGAAAACTTGCTCTTTCTTTCATCCGGTGATGAAGAAGGTTTAAAACTTCTCGTTTGCGGCTGGCCCATAAAGGTGCGATCAGCAGATCCTTCGGTCCGTCGCCGGTGACCCGGTGGATCACGATATCCGGTCTGAGATGTTCCAGACAGTCAATGACAAGGTTCAGATACTCGTCCCGTTCATAAGTGCGGAAAAGACCGGCTTCATGATCAGCGGCAAGATCTGTACCACGCAGTACATGAAGAAGCTGCAGCTTGATCCCCTGGATATCCATGGCGTTCAGATAAGCCATTGTTTCCAGGATATCCTTCCGGCTTTCGCCGGGAAGCCCCAGGATGGTGTGGACGATCACTTCGATGCCGCCTGCGCGGAGATTTTTCACTGCGGTATCAAAACAGGACAGTGGATAGCCGCGCCGTATATATCTGGCGGTATCTTCATGGATAGTCTGGAGCCCCAGCTCCACCCACACCGGTTTGATCTGGTTCAGGGAATCAAGAAGCTCCAGTACATCATCTCCCAGACAGTCCGGTCTGGTACCAATGGACAGTGCCACGATATCCGGATGGGAGATGGCTTCTGTGAAGATCTTACGCAGGTGTTCCACAGGAGCGTATGTGTTTGTATATGCCTGAAAATAGGCGATATATTTATGAATCGGGCGTTTGGAAGAGAGACTTTTAATCTGTGTGTTGATCTGCTCTGTAATGGAAAGAGCGGCGTTTGCTGCAAAATCTCCGCTTCCGCCCTGGCTGCAGAAGATGCAGCCTTTTTTGCCCAGGGTGCCGTCACGGTTGGGACAGGACATGCCGCCGTTTAAGGCAACCCGGTAGACCTTTTCGCCGTATCGCTCCCGGAGCATATAGTCCAGAGAATGATAAGGCTTGTCGTTCCAGCGCTTCATTATGCCTCTTTCGGTTCGTTTTTCTCTTCGCCGTTTTCTTCGTTTTCATCTTTCGGTATATAGTTATCGAAGATCTTTACAAAGATCTTTGATTTCCAGTAGGCCAGCGTGGAAAATCCCATCAGAATAAAAAGCATGATCAGGATGGATGTAAACTGTGCGTAGCTCACATAAGCAAAAAGCCACATCAGTAGGAGCGGAGACGCAGAGATCACAAGCATCAAAAGTGTCAGCGGAAGATGGCGGACGGACATCAGGAATGCATTTACAAAGGTATTCTTGACGGAATTAAAAAATTTGGAAAGGATCGGATAAATGTACAGAAGGATCATCGCATAGATCAGTGCAAATGCAATGAACAGACTGAAAAGTCCTTTGTACATAGCTCCGCTTCCGGCTCTGGCGATCCGAAGATCGATAAACAGAACAGCAGCGGTGAGGAGCATGATGATATTGATGATGGTCGCCTGTTTGAAGTTCTGTTTGAAGGAGTGGAAAAAGCTGCGGGCAATATAAGATTCTTCGTCTCTTGCCATCTTCAGTGTGACATAGTAGAGAGCTGTTATGGAGGCGCCTGCGGTGACAACCGGAATACAGCAGAGGATGCACAGAAAATTCAGAAGAAGCAGGTCTGCTACGCGTCCCATGAACACGAAGAATTTGTTGTCCATGTTGAAAAAACGATTCATTTGATAAGTCTCCTTTTCTTTTGGATATTATTTTAAGTATACCCAATCACAGCAGAAAAAGCAAATCCCAAATGTTTTCCGGGGCAGTGGAAATGGGAAAATCATGTGTCCGCCATAGAAAGACAAAAAAGAGAAATAGTTTATTAAATTTTCCTAAAAGGCTTGCTTATCACGATTTAGAGTGTTAAAATATCAGTATTGTATTAGACGAAATTCATGTATTTTAAAGGAGCGTAACAATGAGCAAAAAAATCAGGACGGAGGCTGTGGATCATCTTTTTGAAGCGATCCTGTGCCTGAAGGACAAGGAAGAGTGTTATACATTTTTTGAGGATGTGTGCACCATCAATGAGCTGCTTTCTTTATCTCAGCGCTTCGAGGTAGCCAAGATGCTTACTGATAAGCGTACATACCTTGATATTTCCGAGAAAACAGGAGCTTCCACAGCTACGATCAGCCGTGTGAACCGTTCCCTGAACTATGGAAATGATGGTTATGAGATGGTATTTGCACGTATGAAGAAGGATAACGGGGAGCAGGGCGGCGAAGCAGAATAAGGCTTACGTCCATACCGTGATGATAACGGATAATGCTGTAACGAAAAAGAGACAGGCGATCGTGCGTCTGTCTCTTTTTTTTCGGTGCGCCCGGCGACGCACGTTTATGATCGGATGTGAGCTCCGGATATTATTTGTCTTTTTTTGAGGAATCCGTATCTTTTGAGGAATTCATGTGGTCGATCATGTTTTCGATGATCATTTTTTTCATGTATACGTCGAAGCTAAGAAGACAGATAAAGGAAAACTGGTGAAGGAATTCCTTATCCTCCGGGTCGGCGTCCTCAAAAATTTCTCCGGCACTTTTGAAACGGCGCATAAGATCCTTTTCCAGGTAACGGATCTGTGACTGCTCCATACTGAAAACCTCCTGGTAGATGTAAGTCATGTCCTTTTCTGTAACGGACTTGAAGTATTTCTCGGTGATCGGTCCCAGAAGGGTCTGGATATCACTGATGGAGAGGATATTTTTAAAATAGTAGATAAAGATCAGCATCAGCAGATGCTCCCGGGAATACCGCTTTTTTTCCGGCGGGGGAAGGAGCTTGTTCTTTGCGTAATTGTTGATCATGGTCTTGGTCAGGATCTTGTCATCATCATGACGCTTGGTGGAAGCGAGATTATCTTCCATAAAGGTTGTGACCTGATCCATGTAAAGAGCAATATTGGGAATTTCATCGGGTTTTATATAATCAAGCTCAGCAATTTTTGCAAAAATGCTGTTCATCATTTCTTTTTCGTTTTCTGTCATCGCATTATCACCTCTGCTCCCTATTATATAGTTTTAAATACTACTTGTAAAGAAACTTTTTTTCAGAGAGGTGGGTTTACCGGAAAGTAAAGTCATGATAGTATATAAAGATACTGTTCATATGGAAAAAGAAATGGAGATCAAAATGAGTATACATGATGCTTTGGACACATTGAATCCTATGCAGCGGGAAGCTGCCGTACATACAGAGGGACCACTTCTGATCCTCGCAGGAGCCGGTTCCGGAAAAACAAGAGTGCTGACCCACAGGATCGCCTATTTAATGGAAGAAAAGGGTGTAAACCCATGGAATATCCTGGCGATCACCTTTACCAACAAGGCCGCCAGTGAGATGCGGGAACGCGTGAATAAAATTGCGGGAATGGGTGCGGAGAGCGTATGGGTCTCCACCTTCCATTCCGCCTGCGTGAGGATCCTGCGCAGACATATTGAGGTGCTGGGCTTTGGCAGTAATTTTACCATCTATGATGCCGACGACCAGAAAACAGTCATGAAGGAAATCTTCCGGAAGTTTGATATCAATACCAAGATCTACAAGGAACGAGGCGTTCTTGCTGAGATTTCCCATGCCAAGGATGAACTGATCACACCGGAAGAGATGGAGCTGAATGCAGGCGGCGATCCGGATGCACGGAAGATTGCCGGTATGTATAAGGAATATCAGTCTATCCTCCGGGGAAACAATGCGCTGGATTTTGATGACCTGATCGTGAAGACGGTGGAGCTTTTTCAGCATAATCCGGATATCCTGGACTATTATCAGGAACGTTTCAAATATATTATGGTGGATGAGTATCAGGATACCAATACTGCCCAGTTTAAATTTGTAAGTCTTCTTGCTGAGAAATACAAGAATCTCTGTGTGGTTGGTGATGATGATCAGTCCATCTATCGTTTTCGTGGAGCAAATATCGGGAACATCTTAGGATTTGAGAAGGTTTTTCCTGAGGCTAAGGTGGTGCGCCTGGAACAGAATTACCGTTCTACCCAGAACATCCTCAATGCAGCCAATGAGGTGATCGTCAACAACACAGAGCGTAAGGAAAAACGCCTCTGG
Organism: Blautia sp. 2227st1_G12_2227SCRN_220401; assembly: GCF_039062885.1. Classification (NCBI taxonomy): domain Bacteria; kingdom Bacillati; phylum Bacillota; class Clostridia; order Lachnospirales; family Lachnospiraceae; genus Blautia; species Blautia sp. 2227st1_G12_2227SCRN_220401. The sequence continues at coordinate 57,427 of NZ_JBCLNI010000016.1, forward strand.
ACAGAGAACGAAGAGGGCGATAAAGTCCATTTCCGTCAGTTTAACAACGGATTTGAGGAAGCGGAATATGTTGCGGGTGAGATCATCCAGGGACGGCGTAACGGGAAATTTCAGTATAAGGACTGCGCGGTACTTTACCGGACCAATGCCCAGTCCCGCCTCTTCGAGGAAAAATTCCTCCTGGCAAATGTTCCTTATAAGATTGTCGGCGGGGTGAACTTCTATGCCCGTAAGGAGATCAAGGACCTGTTAAGTTATCTGAAGACCATTGACAATGCAAGTGACGATCTGGCTGTGCGAAGGATCTTAAATGTGCCGAAAAGAGGAATCGGCGCTACCAGCATCGGCCGTGTCCAGGATTATGCGGATATGATGAACCTGAGCTTTTATGATGCCCTCCGTGTGGTGGAGGAAGTGCCATCCATTGGCCGGGCAGCAGGAAAGATCAATGATTTTGTATCCTTTATCCAGGGACTTAAGAGTAAAGCAGAGGCATACACAGTCCGTGAAACCCTGGAAGAAGTCATCGAACTGACCGGTTATGTGAAAGAGCTGGAAGCAGAAAAAACGGAGGAATCCCAGGCGAGGATCGAGAATATCGATGAGCTGATCTCCAAGACAGAATCCTTCCAGGAAGCCATGGAAGAGGCAGGACAGCCGGCAACACTTTCTGCATTTCTGGAAGAGATCGCACTGGTGGCAGATATTGATTCTGTTGATCCGGATCAGGATTATGTGCTGCTGATGACTCTTCACAGTGCCAAGGGACTGGAGTTCCCAAATGTATTTATCGTGGGAATGGAGGACGGTGTTTTTCCGGGATATGCTTCCATCTGGTCCGGTGATCCGTCGGATATCGAGGAGGAGCGAAGGCTCTGTTATGTGGGGATCACCCGTGCCATGAAGGAACTGACCTTAACCTGTGCAAAACAGCGGATGATCCGTGGGGAGACTCAGTATAACCGTGTGTCACGTTTTGTAAGGGAGGTTCCACGGGAGCTGGTAGATCTTGGACATACCATTCAGGAGAAAAAGCCCAGAGTAGATGATATCGTATCTCCGAAAAGCGCCTATGCCCAGATGAAAATGAATTTCCAGGCAAAAACAAGCCTTCAGAAGAAGGATTTCACCGTTACCAAGGCAGCGAAGCTGGATTACGGAGTCGGTGATACCGTGCGCCATGTGAAATTCGGAGTTGGTATCGTGAAGAATATTGTAGAAGGCGGCCGGGATTACGAGGTAACGGTAGATTTTGACAAAGTCGGTGTGAAAAAAATGTTCGCAGGTTTTGCCAAACTGAAGAAGATCTGAAAATGAAATGGCCGTTTTGCATATATTTTGTGAAAATATTTCGAAGCAGCTGCAAATAACATTATTCCGGAATGTTCCTGTTAAAATTTGCGTAAGTTATGGTAAAATCAGACATATGGTGGTATAATAAGAACACTTAGGAAAGGTCGGTACAGTGATAGAATATTTTTGCTGTGCTGCCGGTTTACTGTCAGACAGTACAGCCGAACAGAAAGAAAGGATGGTGCAGTGTTATGAATTTAAATACAACAAAGCTTGAAGAACTGCTTGCAACACTGAAGAAAAAAGAAGAAGAGAAAGATAAGAACACAGTCCTTTGGGTACTGGCGATCATCGGCGCAGTTGCAGCTGTTGCAGGAATCGCATTTGCAGTATATCGTTTCTTCGCTCCGGATTACCTGGAAGATTTTGAAGAAGATTTTGATGATGACTTCGATGATTATTTCGAGGATGAGGAAGAGTAAGAACTTTCACTGCAGAGGCTGTTTTGAACAGATCAGAATGGCTGTCTGTTATGTATGAATATGAGAAGCGGATAATTGAAGCCCCGGCGCGATACCGGGGCTTGATTTTTGAAAACGGACCGTGAAACGCTGGCGTTCATGAGCAGACAGTAAAGAGGATCCTGAATGTTCGAACTATTGTCTGCTGGTTATAAAACAGAAAGAGGATTTATGAAAAAAGGTGAAATTTACGAAGGTATTATAGAAAAAGTGGAATTTCCAAACAAAGGTTTTGTTTGGGTTGATGACCAGAAAGTAATTGTAAAAAACGGAATCCCGGGACAGAAAGTCCGGTTTATGATCAATAAGAAACGTTCCGGCCGGGCGGAAGGACGTCTTCTGGAGGTCCTGGAGAAATCTCCCCTGGAAACAAGAGAACCTGCCTGTCAGGAGTTTCCGGCATGCGGCGGCTGCATGTACCAGACCATGAGCTATGAGGCGCAGAAGGAGATGAAGGAGCGCCAGGTGAGAGAACTTCTGGATGGGGCAGTAAAAGAAAGTCTGGCTAAGATCGGGAAGAACGGTGATGGGACGGAAGAAGCTGAGGCTGCAGATCATTTATATCACTGGGATGGGATCTACGGCAGTCCTATTGAGTTCGGGTACCGCAATAAGATGGAGTTTTCCTTTGGGGATGAGTATAAGGATGGGCCGCTGTCCCTTGGACTTCACAAGAAGGGAAGCACTTACGATATCCTGAATACGGATGATTGTAAACTGGTCCATCCGGATATGACGAAGATCCTGGTCTGTGTGCGGGAGTTTTTCCTGGAGCGTAATGCCAGCTTCTATAAAAAGCTGCAGCATGTGGGGTATCTTCGACATCTTCTTCTTCGAAGAGGCGTCACAAGTGGTGAGATCCTGGTCCATGTGGTAACCACCACCCAGGAAGAATATGATCTGGAGCCTCTGAAAGAACAGCTTCTTGCGCTTCCGCTGGAAGGGAAGATCGTGGGGATCATGCACATTTTAAATGATTCTTTATCCGACGTGGTACAGAGCGACGAGACGAAGATCCTTTATGGAAAGGATTATTTCTATGAAGAACTTCTTGGACTGAAATTTAAGATCAGCACCTTTTCCTTTTTCCAGCCAAATTCCCTGGCTGCAGAGATCCTGTATTCCAAAGTGCGGGAATATGTAGGAGATACCAGAGATAAGGTAGTGTTTGATCTTTACAGCGGAACAGGAACTATTGCACAGCTTGCAGCGTCTGTTGCCAGCGAGGTGATCGGTGTGGAGATCGTGGAAGACGCGGTAAAAGCCGCCAGAGAAAACGCTGCACTTAACGGCATTGATAACTGCCGTTTTATTGCCGGGGATGTGCTGAAGGTTCTGGATGATGTGCCGGAGAAACCGGATATGATCATCCTTGATCCGCCCAGAGATGGCGTTCACCCCAAAGCCCTTCCAAAGATCCTGGCTTACGGCGTAGACCAGATCGTATACATTTCCTGCAAAGTTACAAGTCTTGTGAGAGACCTCCCGGCATTTTATGAGGCAGGATATGAGATGACCCACGCCTGTGCAGTGGATCAGTTCTGCCAGGGCGTTCATGTGGAGACTGTGGTGGGACTACAAAGGAAAGATATCTAGAAATCCTTGAATTTACGCACTTTGTAGAGTTTTTCAGTTTCAACAAAATCGGTGAAAATCACAAGGAAAAGTTGCTTGTGCAGAGAGTCACCGTTGTGGTTGCCTTAGACCTCGGTACGGGGAACACAAAAAATCCTGAATATGAAAGTGAATAGTGGACTATCAGATATTTGATAGATTATAGGGATACTTGTTAAAAGCGGGTGTCCCTATTTTTTATGGGGCATTCCAGAAATGGAGTGTCTTTTTATACCTAAATATTAAAAATTCAGGAGGAAAATGAAAATGACAAACACAGCGTTAAGAGCAGAGAATAGCAATTCTCGCACAATTACTTTCAAGAGCAGGGAACACGAAAAATTTTATGAGGAATATCTGAAAAAATGCAGATATCAGGATGTCTACCATCGGGCTTTGGTTTATTGCCTGGGTATCGACAGAGACACAAGAAATAATGTGAATAAAATCTATAATTTTAAAACTGGATGTGTAAAAACGGAATGCCTGCTGGAAGGATGGCAGACTAGTGGAAGTTTACGGATTGTCCGTATGGCATTTAACCTTTACTGTAATGGAACACCAAGTGTCGGAGATTATGAGGCAGAGGAAGATCAGTTAAAAGAGTGTCAGTATTATACCGTAGAAGATCTGTTTTGCTGCGGATATGCCCGGTATTTTTGGGAAGCCATTAAAATCCGTTATCCAGAGTATTGTTTTTACAAAGACTGGGAGGATATGTATGCTGAAAATTAGATTACAGGGTACTTTGAGGGACATTCAATGGTTTTGCCGTATTTTGGAAAATCATAAGGAATTGGATGTCCTGGAAGTATCTGATGCTTATGCAAATAAAGGAACAAGTAAATATTTTCGTGTTTATGTAGAAGTAGAAGAAAAACAGTAAATCGGAGGAAGGTATATGTGTAAAGTAATTGCTATTGCAAATCAGAAGGGCGGAGTAGCCAAAACAACGACAACCATCAATCTGGGAGCCGGACTGACAAAGAATGGGAAAAAAGTAGTGCTGGTAGATGCAGATCCGCAGGGACATCTGACAATGGGAATGGGATTTCCCAAAAATCTCAAAGTGACTTTAAAGAGTATGATGGAAAATATCATCATGGGACTGGAGTTTGATCCAAAGGAAGCAGTCTTGCACCATGAAGAAGGGATGGATCTGATTCCGTCCAATAAATTGCTTGCCGGAATGGATATGTCCTTATTTACAGTTGAGGATAGGGAAAAAGTACTGAAAGAGTATCTGGAACTGTTGAAAGATGAATATGATTATATTCTGATTGACTGTATGCCATCATTGGGAATGCTGACAATCAATGCGTTGAGTGCAGCGGACAGTGTATTGATTCCGGTACAGCCACAATATTATGCGGCAGATGGACTTATGGAATTACTGAAAGTGGTAAAAGGAATCCATCAGAGGTTTAATCCGGAATTGCAGATAGAAGGTATTTTGTTCACAATGGATAATTGCCGTTACAATAATGCAAAGAGAAACAAACAGGCAATTAAAACTACATATGGAAATGACATTAAGATTTTTGAGCAGACGATTCCGAGAACGGAAAGTCTTGCAGAAACAGCATCTGAAGGTGTAAGTATATTTGCTTATGATGGAAAAAGCAAAGGGGCAGACAGTTACAGAGAACTGGTTCAGGAGGTGTTGAAACATGCGTAGACCGAAAAAAGAGATTCAGCTTACCTCTTATGATGAGTTACTGGGATTAGAAGAATCACCGGAAAAGAGTATGAACCAGATTGTGGAAATAGAACTGGAAAAGCTCTATCCTTTTAAAAATCATCCATTTCGTGTGAGCGATGATGAAAAAATGGATGAGACAGTAGAGAGTATTAAAAACTACGGTGTTTTAAATCCTGCTCTGGTAAGACCCCGATCAGAAGGTGGATATGAACTGATTTCAGGTCACAGGAGAAAAAGAGGCTGTGAACTGTGTGGCAAAACAACTATGCCGGTCCTTGTCCGAAACTATACAGATGATGAAGCTGTCATAATTATGGTCGATTCCAACATTCAGCGTGAAAATATTCTGCCAAGTGAAAAGGCTCATGCCTATAAGATGAAATATGACGCTATGAAACACCAAGGAAGTAAAGGTGAAAAATATACGGCAGATATGGTTGGTGAAACAGCCGGGGACAGTGGAAGAACCGTGCAGAGATATATTCGTCTGGCTTCATTATCAGATGGATTATTGGAATATGTGGACGATAATAAAATCCCTATGATTGTGGGTGAAAAATTGTCTTATCTGAAACCACAGGAACAGGAATGGCTTCTGGAAGGAATTGTCAACAGTAATATCTTTCCGACAAAACAACAGGCAGAACAATTAAAGGAATGCAGTGCAAATGGAAAATTAACTCAGGGTTATATCTATGCCGTTTTATTGAAAAAAGAAAACAGTAAAATCAATGTAACAATTCCGGCAAAAAAAATCGGCAATTATTTTCCAGAGACATATTCTAAAGAACAGATAGAAGAAGTTATTTTTATGCTTTTGGATAAGTGGAAAGAAAACAGAGAAGGAGTAGCAGATGCAGAAGATACAGTTTGATTATTTTACGGGAATGGAAGCGGAACAATACAGCTTTTATCGTGTCCCGAAAGTGCTGTTTACAGAATCATGCTTTAAAGCTCTTTCTTGTGAAGCAAAGGTATTATACGGCCTGATGCTGGACCGTATGAGCCTGAGTATTAAAAACCGCTGGCTGGATTCAGAGGACAGAGTATATATTATTTTCACGGTGGAAGAAATTGCAGAGCTGATGAACTGTGGAACCCAAAAGGCAGTGAAGCTGGTAAAAGAGCTGGACAGTAATAATGGGATTGGACTGATTGAAAAGAAACGTCTGGGACTGGGAAAGCCTAATGTTATTTATGTGAAAAATTTTATGCTCAGAGAAGTGCCAGACCAAAAGCCGATGGATAGCTGTGCAGATTTGCAATCAGAGCAGAAAAATCATAGAAAATGTGCAGATCTGCAATCTGAGCAGGGAAACCATGAAGAATGTGCAAATCTGCAATCAGAAGCTGAGAATAGGGAAAAAACAGGTACTTTTCTGAATTGTGAAAATCATCATTCAGGAGTAGTGAAATCCACAATTCAGGATTGTGTGGAATCACAATTACAGAATGGTGAAAATCACAATTCAGGAATGATGAAAACCACAAATCAAGAATTTTCAGAATCACAATTCCAAAATGGTGAAAATCATCATTCAAGAATAGTGGAAATCACAAAACCAGAATATCCGAAATCACAATCTAATAATACTGATATTAACAAGACTGATATTAGTGAAACTGAGATAAATCAATCCTATCCAATCATATCAGGTAATCTGAAAAAGAAAAGGGATGTGATGGAGGAGATGCGGACATATCGGGAAGTGATTCATGAAAATATAGATTATCAATATCATGCCAGAGAAGATGTGGATGAACTGGTAGAACTGATGATTGAAGTTATGATGATGCCGGAGGACAGTATGATTCGGATTGCAGGGACAGAAAAGCCAGTTGCTTTGGTGAAAAGCAGGTTTATGAAGCTGAATTATTCACATATCGAATATGTGCTGTTTTGTCTGAATCGAAATACGACCAAGGTTGGAAACATTAAAGCATATCTTTTGACTGCCCTGTATAATGCCCCGGCAACGATAAACAGCTATTATCAGGCAGAGGTTAATCACGATATGTATGGAGGATAAAGGAACATGAGAAATATGATAAAAAAAGTTATTGTTCCAGCACTGGTGATTGTTGTATTGTTTGCAGTGTTGAGACCGCTTTGTATCCAGGATGGGAAGTGCAATTATTTATTGCTGTTGCTACTGATGGGGATACCATTCGGAATTGGAAAAATGTGTGTCTGGATGGTTCCAAGAGGGTTTGACCTTGGAGGAACACTGGCAGTATGGACAATGAATTTTCTGATCGGAGGATTGATAGGAAGTGTCGTTCTTCTGGCAATGGTTGGACAGGCAATCATTTATCTTAGTGTTTTCCTGCTCACAGTTATTACAGGAATACATAAAATACCGAGAATAAAATGAAATAGATCTTTTGAAAAGCAGCTAAGACAAAATTAGCTGCTTTTTTTCTGGAAACTTTGCGACACAATGTCGTAAAGCTGGGATAAATTGCAGGAAAGGAGACACCGTATTGAGCAATCGTGCAATTTCCACAGAACTTATTGAATTGGGAGAACGGATCAGAAAACGCAGGCAGGAAATGAAGTTGTCACAGGAATCTTTTGCGGAAAAAGCAGGTATCAGTGTCAATACGGTCAGCAGGATAGAAGGAGGGCAAACGGCAATGTCTGTTGAGATTTTCAGGAAGATGATTGAGATCCTGGAAACAGATGCCAATATCCTGATGGGAAAAGAGGGGGACGATGCAGAAAAAAGAAAGCAGTTTGAGGAAGTATTTTATCGTATTCAGAAGATGGAATGGAAAGAGCAGAAAATTATCATGCAGACAATAGATTCACTGATAGAAAGTTTTAATGAGTACAGGTGAAATTTCACCATATATGGGGTGTAAAACAAAAAAACTCCCCATATATGCTAAGGATAATAGTTTTTTGTGCTGTTAAAATAGCAAACAGAGAGAAAGAGACAGAAACAAGGAAGGGAGATAGGATTGATGACCAGACAAGAAAATTTAATCTATCGGAAGCAGTGTCCCTATGATGCAATGGGAGACTATTCTGTTTTAATGGAAAATGAAAAGAACATAAAAACGGAAAGAAATGCAAAGAAGTCTGACCGGGACATCAGACGGAAAATAAAATAGAGGATGCTGTAAATTAGCAGAAAGGGCAGTAAGGAAGTTTCAGGCTCTCGTTAAAAAAAACGGGTGTGCCGGAAGCTGTTTTTTACTGCCCTTTTGCCAGTAGATCAGCAATAATCCTATCCTTTCTGCTGATGGGCACCTGTTGCCAGCAGGCAGAAGGGTGGTAATCATGCTGACATTGCAGGAATTGAAACAGGTTGTAGGTAACAGGGAAGAAAGAAGAAAGGTTCCGTCCGCCAGGTATTTAAGAGAAAACGATGTGGCAGTTGTAAAGCAGAGACTGATAGATGGTGCGGAAATTATTGCGTATCAGACAGGATATGTTTTCTATTGCGTGGGTGATTATGGAACGGTTTTTCCTTTATTTACCTGTCGAGATTATGTATATGAAGCAGGAAGAAAAATAACAGTTGTTAAGGAAGATTTTTTTGATAATCAGCCCTGGTATGTGCGGTTGATATTAGAAGGTGAAGATCGGCTGTGCAGGAACAGGGAGGTACGAGAACATAATAATTGCATTTCATACAGCCATATTTCAGAAGGCTGGTGTGAATTGGTGGATAAAAGGCAGAATGTACTTGAAAAACTGATCATAGAAGAAGCTATTGGAGAATTCATGGATCTGCTGACTGACCGGCAGAGACAGGTGATCCATCAAATTTATTTTCAGCAGCGTACACAAAGAGAAGTGTCACGGGTGTTTGGAATTACAGAACCGGCAGTATCAAAATGTATTTCACAGGCAAAGCAGAAAATGAGAAGAAATGCAGGCAGACTGATCGGAGTGCTTCAGAAGGGAGAATAAAAGATGCGTGGTAAAAAACCAAAGGAAAGACAACGGTATGTGCTGCGTGTAAATGAAACTCTCATAGAAGTTACCAGAGACGTATATCTGGCATGGTACCAGTCAAGAAGAAAAGAAAGATACCAGCTTGAAAAAATGCAGAAAAATGGTGTGTGCGGAATAGAAAAAGTAGGGGAAACGAGTTACAACAGTTATTTGCATATATTATCACCAGAAGAAATAGTCATCAGGGTGTCAGAAATACAAGAGCTGCAGGAAGCACTGAAATATTTGTCTGAAGAAGAAATGGAATTGATAAGATTATTATTTTTTGAAGAGTACACAGTTAAAAAAACAGCACAGTATTTCGGGTGTTGTACAAAGACAATCAGAAACAGGAAAAACAAAGTATTGCAGAAACTAAAAGACAGGCTGGAAACTTTGTAAGTTTTTGCTGTTTCAAAAAAATTTTATAAAAAAATTTCAAACAGGTTAATTTTTGCCCTTTCACACATGCGGTTAGTGGAGGGGCAAATGTCTATTTTAATTCAAAACAATAAATTCCCCCCTAAAAGTGAACCTTGACAATTTCATATCAGCAGCAAGAGGATACCTGAATTTCCCAGCTACGCATCTGGCGGCGGGCATTCGGTGACAACGTGAAGGGCAATGGATGAGAGGCACCCTTGGCAGGAATGATTACGAATTACCTCTTGCGGCTTAAATAGCTCAATCCTGTTTTTATTTAAAAGTCAATCCAAGACATAAGGGAGGTGGTTCCTATGATTGATTCATGCAGGTGTAAGCCTGAACGAAAGTGGAGTAAATTATCGAAGAAAGAGAGGACTCAGTCAAAATGAAAATGCGATTTAAAAGATTCTTGTCAGGATTTATGGCAGTTGCAACTTTGGCGTCTGTTATCGTTCAACCAGTCACGGTTTCTGCTTCTGAATTAGAACCAGAGCCAACTTCATTTGAACAGCAATATCCGGAACTGCAGGATGTGCAGGATACTCTTGATAAAGATGAAATTGTGGAAGCAAAGGATATTGAGATTCCCTATGGAGAAGAATTTGAGGTGGAAGTCGATCTGTCCGGTATAGAGGGCGTGAATGAAAAAAAGGTGAAAGTTTTATTCCATGAAGCAAAGAGTGAAGCCGGTACAGATTTTGACGCACATACACCGGATACCTACAAAGCTGTCTATGCAGTAGAGCCAGTCAGCGGTCACCCAGCTTACAGAGTAAGCAGAAACATTACGGTAAAAGAGCCAGAAACAGAAGAACAGACAAAGAGTTCTTCTGAAAATACAGTTGGTGAAGGAAATGCCGGTGAAACAGAAGATTCCGGTAATGCGGAGGAAGATGCTGATTCGGACAGGGCAAAAGAGATTGTGACTGATCTTACAGATGGACAGGAAGTAACAACAGATGAAGAATCTGGTCTGACTGTTTCAGAAGTAATGGATCAGGCAGAAAATGAAGGAATTGACTTGTATGAGATGGAGCCGGGTGAAACAGTGACATTTATGGCGGCAGCAGGAAATGCAAGAAGTTCACAACAGGTTTCAGTGACAAGAGGTGCCGAATACCGATATGCGGATTATGGTTATGGAACTTATCTGACGTATCAGTATACCGTAAAATTCGGTAATGTGTCCGCCACAGCTTATTGTGTACAGCCGTCCAAACCGGGACCTGGTACGGGAACATATACAATCAATAAGGTTGGGGATGGCAAAGCACTGGCTAAAGTATGCTACTATGGCACAAAAGCCTCTGGCGATGATGGATTTTTTACAGAAGAAAATGGCTATGGAAACCTGAGTGCAGGAGCCAGATTTATTCTGGTACATCTTGCTGCGTCATATGCGAATGGCAGTTCCGATGCTTTTTCTGGTGCAAACACTACTGCACAGAATCTTGCGAAAAAACTTTATAATTATTGTATTTCTCAGCCAGATATTCCGGATGTGGCAATGTCTTTTTCAGATGCAGATGTGACAGCTTATGTAGATGGCAACAGCCAGAGAACAAAGGAAATCACTTTTAAAGCAGATGAACTGCAGAGTATCACAATGAAACTCCCAAGTGGTGTGAAACTCCATAACGTGACAACCGGAAAGACAAGCAAAGCTGGCGAAGCAGTGGAAATCAGTGGTGGAACCAAGTTTTACTTATCTGCACCTCTTACACAGGTACAGGATGTCGCAGGAAACTGGTCTGCAACGATGAAAGGCAGTGTAACAAAAGATTATTCTGCGTATAAGATCAGTACCGGATCTGGTTCACAGGACCTGGCACTGGTATTTGGTGAAGGTGTTGATGATGAAAAATATGTGGACTTCAAAGTAACATGGGTACAGTACGCAAGTGTTAAGGTGATTAAAAGAGATGCAAAAGCAGACGCAAAGCTGGCAGGTGCCGTGTTTGGTTTATACAGTGATGCAAACTGTACAAATTTGATCACAAAGTTACCGGCAACTGATGCGAATGGGGAAGCGTCCGTACAGATCATTAAGACACAGAATACCGTATATCTGAAAGAGATTACAGCTCCGACAGGATACCGTATCAATGCAACTGCCTACAACGTAAAACTGGAAGTCAGCAAAACAGCAACTGTGACTGTTCCGGATGAAGAACAGATGGGCCAGCTGACTGTTTATAAAGAAGGTCAGGTTCTGACAGGTGCAGATGTCACCGAGAATGGAACAACATTTAAGTATGAGAAACGCAGACAGAAAGGTGCGATTTATGATGTGTATGCCGGGGCAGATATTAAAACTGCTTATGGTGCCAAGGTTTACAGCAAGGGTGATCTGGTCAAAGAGAATCTGACAACAGACTCGAATGGGGCAGTCATTCTGAAAAACCTGCATCTTGGTACATATATCGTCAAAGAAAAACAGGCTCCGACCGGATTTTATAATGCCGGGGAAGAAAAGTCTGTCACTCTTTCTTATGCAGGACAGAATGTAGATGTTGTTTTTTCTGAGACAACCTTTACGAATGACAGACAGAAAGCAGAAGTGATTGTGACAAAGCAGGATAAGGATACAGAAAATCCTCTGGATGGAGGAATTTTTGGACTTTATGCAGCCAGTGACATTAAAAATGCAGATGGAACGGTTGTTGTAAAGAAAGGCACTCTGATTGAGAAAGTGACAACTGGAAATGATGGAATGGCGAAGTTTACCGCAGACCTGCCGCTGGGATTTTCCTATGATGTAAAGGAAGTACAGGCTCCGGAAGGCTATCTGAGAAATGCGGATGATGTCTATACGTTTACTTTTTCTTATACAAACGATAAGGAAGCGAAACTGACATTTAAGCATACCTTCAGAAACGAGCGTGTGATAGCAAAGATTTCCTTACAGAAGCAGGATAAAGAAACAAAGAAGGCTGTTCCACAGGGAGATGCTACTTTAGAAAAGGCAGTCTATGGACTGTATGCCCGTGAGGATATTGTCCATCCGGATGGAGCAACTGGTGTGATCTACAAAGCAGGCGAGCAGGTTGCCACTCTCACAACAGATAAGAATGGACAGGCTTCCGTAGATGGATTATACCTTGGTAATTACTATGTAAAAGAGATTACTCCGCCAACGGGTTACCTGGCAGATGAAGAAGAACATGATCTGGTCTGCAACTACGATGGTGATCTTGTAGCGGAAGTGAAGCGTGACTGTCTGTCTCTGGAACAGGTGATGAAGCAGCCATTTGAGATTATCAAGGCAGCGAACAACGGAAAGACAGATGCCGATTTACTGAAAGGTGCAGGATTTACCGCTTATCTGGTATCATCCCTGACAGTAAAAGAAGATGGCAGCTATGACTTTGATTCTGTCAAGCCGGTAGTGATAGGGGAAAATGGTGCAACAGAGATCTTTACGGATGAGAAAGGGTATGCCCGCAGTATTGCACTTCCTTATGGAACTTACATCGTCCGTGAAACAATCACGCCACATAATTACACTCCGGTCAATGATTTCATCGTGCAGATTACGGAAAATCATCCGACTACACCGCAGGTATGGAGAGTGCTGCTTGACAAAGAGTTTGAAGCAAAGCTGAAGATCATCAAACAGGACGATGAGACAAAGAAAGCAGTGCTTCAGAAGAATACAGAGTTTAAGATTTTTAACCTGGATACAGAAAAGTATGTGGAACAGGTAACAACCTATCCGACGACGGTAAAACACAAATCTTATTTTACAGATGAGCAGGGATACTTAATCCTTCCACAGAATCTGAAAATTGGACATTACCGTATTGAGGAAGTGAACGCACCTTATGGATATACGCTCAATGAGAATTACTATGAGGTGAATGTAGATTCCAATACAGCATATCAGATGGACGGAACTTCCGGCGATGTGATCATCGAGATTGTATACGAGAATCATCCGGTTAAGGGAGAACTGAACATCGTAAAACAGGGTAAGGTCTTAAATGGTTATAAAGATGACTTTACTTATCAGAAAGAAACTCTGGAGGGAGCAGTCTTTGAGATGTATGCTGCAGAAGATATTTATACAGCAGACTTCCAGAAAGATGATAACGGAAACCGTATCCTGGAGTATGCTTCCGGGGAACTGGTAGGAACTGTTACCACGGATAAGGATGGAAAGGCACAGATCACCGACCTTCCACTTGGAACCTATAAGATTGTTGAAAAGACAGCACCAGAGGGCTTTGTGTTAAACGAAGAAGCACAGACAGTAACATTTGAATACAAAGACCAGAAAACACCAGTCATCGAGCAGACAGCAACTTTTGAGAATGACCGTCAGAAAGTGGAAGTGTCCGTAGTAAAACAGGATGCAGAGACAGAAACGGTTGTGGCAGGTGCAGAGTTTGGCATCTATGCAAAAGAAGATATTCTGACACATGAAGAAGTGATTGTGAAGGCAGATACCTTACTTGGAAAAGCAGTCAGTGGGGAAGATGGAAGGGCAGTATTTGACGTTGACCTTCCATTTGGTACTTACTATATCAAAGAACTTGCAGCTCCGGCAGGGTATGTCTCTTCTTTTGAGACTTTGGAAGTGACTGCCAAATATCAGGGACAGGATGTGAAAGTGGTAGAGCTGGAATCTGTATTTAAGAACCAGCCGACAAAAGTAACCTTTACGAAGTCCGATATTACGACAGGCGTGGAACTTTCCGGGGCAACGCTTACGGTGCTTGATAAGGATGGAAATGTGGTAGATACATGGAAGTCTGTAAAGGGTGAGGAACATCTGATTGAAAGACTCACAGCCGGGGAGACGTATACCCTTCGTGAAGAAATGGCTCCTTATGGCTATCTGATGGCGGAAGAAGTTTCTTTTACTGTGGACGATACTGCCGAGATCCAGAAGGTAGAGATGAAAGATGCAGTGCCAACCGGAACACTTATCATCAATAAAAAAGGTGAGTTCCTGGAGAAAGTATCTGCACTGGATTCCATTGGCGGATGGATGAAGCATCTGTTTGAATATCTTTCCGGTTCCCTGAAAGAGGTTACTTTTGAGGTTTATGCCTTAGAAGATATAAAAGCAGCGGATGGCGAGAGTGAAGATTACTACAAGAAAGATGCACTGGTAGCAACGATCACGACGGATGAAACAGGCGTGGCAAAACTGACAGACCTTCCTCTTGGCAAATACTATGTCAAAGAGAAAGAGACAGCAAGTGGATATGTCTTGGATGGAGAAACTCGTGAAGTAGATTTGACTTACCGTGACCAGAATACCGCAGTTGTTACTTATTCCGCTGACTGGCAGAACAAACGTCAGAAGGCAGAAGTGAACGTGCTAAAGAAAGAAAAAGATTCCGACCGTGTACTGGAAGGGGCTGTATTTGCCCTGTGCAATAAAGAAGATATTGTCAATGCAAAAGGCGATGTGATCCTGAAAGCAAATACGGTTATTGAGGAGCAGGCTACGGATAAGGAAGGAAAACTGACCTTTACGGCAGATCTGCCACTTGGCTATACCTACTATGTGAAAGAAACTTCCCCGGCACCGGGATTTGCGACAACAGACCAGGTACAGGAATTTACTTTTGAATATGGTGGGGCAGATAAGGAAACACTGTCTTATGCGTTCACTTTTGAAGATGAGCCGACAACCGTAGAGTTTACCAAAACATCCCTGACAGACGGAAAGGAGATTGAGGGAGCAAAACTAAAAGTCACAGATGAGAGTGGAAACACTGTGGATGAATGGACTTCCGGTAAAGAAGCACATATCATCAAAGAACTGACCGCTGGCAAGAAGTACACCATGACAGAAACACTTCCTGCGGACGGTTATGTGACAGCAGAGAGCATCACTTTTACGGTGGAAGATACCAGTGAAGTACAGAAAGTGGAAATGAAGGATGATGTGACAAAAGTGCAGATTTCCAAGACCGATATTTCTGGTAAGGAGCTGCCAGGAGCGAAACTGACAATCCTTGACAAAGATGGAAAGACCGTAGAAAGCTGGACATCTGAAGAAAAACCACACTATATTGAGATGCTTCCAATCGGGGAATATACCCTTCGTGAAGAAACTGCACCGGACGGTTATCTGGTTGCAGAGGATGTAAAGTTTACGGTCAAAGATACTGGAGAAATCCAGAAGGTTGTGATGAAGGATGAGGCGAAACCGGAGGAAACTCCAACAGAGACACCGACGGAAACACCAGAAACCACACCAACGCCGGAGACGAAAACCACAGAAGAAACAAAGAAATCGACTTCACCAAAGACAGGAGATAATACTCCGATTCTGTTCTGGATTCTGCTTGCAGGGGCTGGAATGGCTGGTCTTGGTGGCACAGTGATTCTTCGCAAAAGAAAAAATAAGAGATCATAGGATTTTTCAGTAATGGATGAGGGCATTTATGGACACAGGATTCATAGATGCCCTTTTGAAAAATTTCAAGAGATGTGAAGGGAGAAAAGAAGATGACAAAAACAGTATTGATCGTTGCTGCGGCTGCAGTATTTCTGGTATATGGATTTGTCCTTTGGTGCTGTATCAAAGTGGGGGTGGAATCAGAAAAAGAATATATGAAACTGGCAGAAAAGAGAGGAAAGGAGCAGCAATGTGATAAATGAGGATAAGACAGCAGTGAGAGAAGAAAGGGCGTGGTGTGATTGCAGGATGAAGTGAATGAGAAAACAGTCTCACTTTGTATCCGCTGTGGCAAGGTCACTGCCAACTTGCTGAAAGCTGCCATGGTAAAGGCTCTTGCAAAGATGGAGCAGGAGAAAAAACAGCAGGGACAGAAAACAAACCAGAAGCAGCCCCAGAAGGAAAAGGAGGATAAGACCTACAAGGGAAAACAGAGCCTTGATAAGCTGATGAAGCAGAATGTACAGCTGTCCAACATTGAGATCACAGATGGAAACATCAAGTCTTTTGAACGGGTAGCAAAGAAGTACAGCATTGATTTCAGCCTGAAAAAAGATGTGACTGCGGACCCGCCAAGATACTATGTGTTCTTTAAGGCAAGGGATGCTGATGTGATGACTGCCGCTTTTAAGGAATACACGGGCAAGTCTCTGAATAAGGACAAAAAACCATCTGTGAGGAAGAAGTTACAGCAGGCAATCACCAAATCGCTTGCAAAGCACAGGGAACTGGAGAAAACAAAAGGAAAGGAGAAGGAGCCGTCATTATGAGCAGATTACAGAAGTTGCTTGGTGTAGGAAAAGGATACCTGGAGAGATTACCGCCGGTGGATGTACATAAGCTGCTTCGGATTGTTCTGATGAATCTTACATATATCGTGATCTTTTATGTGGGAAATAAGCTGGCATGGTTATATCAATACTGTGTAGGTGATTCCATGATAGAAAGACTGATGGTACTGATCTTAAATTTCCAGATGGCATTTAGCAGGATTCTCCCAAGTATGCATAAAAATGAATTGCTGGTTGGGATTACTGGAGCCGTGGCAGTGAAGCTCATGGTCTACATGAAAGGAAAAAATGCCAAAAAGTTCCGGCAGGGAGTGGAGTATGGTTCGGCAAGATGGGGGACGGCAAAAGACATTGCACCCTTTATCGACCCGGTATTTGAAAACAATATCCTGCTGACCATGACGGAACGGCTGACCATGAATGGCAGACCAAAGAATCCGAAATTTGCAAGGAACAAGAACGTGATTGTAATTGGCGGATCTGGTTCCGGAAAGACCCGGTTTTATGTAAAACCAAATCTAATGCAGATGGGAAAATATATCAGCTATGTGGTCACGGACCCCAAGGGAACGATCATCATTGAGTGCGGAAAGATGCTGGTACGCCATGGATATAAAGTGAAAGTATTGAATACGATCAATTTTTCCAAGAGTATGCATTATAACCCGTTCCACTATATCCATTCAGAAAAAGATATTCTGAAACTGGTGAATACTATCATGGTAAACACCAAAGGAGAAGGGGAGAAGTCCAGTGAGGATTTCTGGACGAAGGCAGAAAGGCTTCTGTACTGTGCATTGATTGGCTATATCTGGTATGAAGCACCGGAGGAGGAACAGAACTTTGCGACACTGCTTGAATTTATCAATGCATCGGAAACAAGGGAAGATGATGAGACATTTAAAAATGCAGTAGATATGCTGTTTGAGGAACTGGAGAAAGAAGAACCGGAACACTTTGCAGTACGTCAGTATAAAAAATATAAATTAGCCGCCGGCAAAACGGCAAAGTCGATTTTGATCAGCTGTGGAGCAAGGCTGGCACCATTTGATATTGCGGAGCTTCGTGAGATCATGAGTTATGATGAAATGGAACTGGATATGGTAGGGGATCAGAGGACAGCATTGTTTATCATTATTTCAGATACCGATGATACGTTTAACTTTGTTGTGGCAATGATGTACAGCCAGTTATTTAACCTGTTATGTGACAGAGCAGACGATGTACACCATGGACGATTGCCTTATCATGTCAGAATATTAGCTGATGAATTTGCGAATATCGGACAGATTCCGAAATTTGATAAGCTGATCGCAACTATTCGTAGCCGTGAGATTTCAGCATCCATTATCCTCCAGTCGCAGTCACAGCTCAAGACCATCTATAAAGATGCTGCTGAAACCATTTTAGGTAACTGCGATACGATGTTGTTCCTTGGCGGAAAGGAAAGTTCCACATTAAAGGAGATTTCCGAGACACTGGGAAAGGAAACGATTGATTTATACAACACTTCTGATACCCGTGGACAGAGCCGTTCTTATGGGATGAATTACCAGAAAACAGGAAAGGAATTGATGAGCCGGGACGAGCTTGCGGTCATGGATGGCAGTAAATGTATCCTTCAGCTGAGAGGTGTCAGACCATTTTTCAGTGACAAGTTTGATATTACCAAGCATAAACGATACAAGGAATTGTCGGACTATGATAAGAAAAAGGAATTTGATGTGGAAGCGTATATGCGGCATCGGATGGAAGCGAAGCTGACAAGGACACAGGAATTTGACCTGTATGCCTTTTCAGAGGAAAGTCTGGCAGAAGAATTAAATACAGAAAACAAGGAAGCAGAGCATGTGAAAGATTCGGACACATAGCTCTTTTTCTTTGCCCTTATAGGGAGGTGATGGATTTGAGAGATCATGAAAGGCCGCCCATAAGGGCAGAGCCGGAAGAGACTTCTTAAAACATAGATAGAAACCGAGAAAAAGCAATGATTTGAAAGGAGACAACGACTATGGCGTTTTTTAATCAGGCAATTAATATTTTACAGACTCTTGTAGTAGCGATCGGAGCTGGTCTTGCAGTATGGGGTGTTATCAACCTGCTGGAAGGTTACGGAAACGACAATCCGGGTGCAAAATCCCAGGGGATTAAGCAGCTGATGGCGGGAGGTGGTGTTGTTTTGATCGGCACCCAGCTTGTACCGTTACTTTCCGGTTTGTTTAGCTGAGAAACTTAGGAGGGAGATGACTCATGGATCGGATATTTGAAGCGATTGAAGAATGGATGAGGAATCTTCTGACAGGCATGGTAAGTTCCAACCTGACAACAATGTATACCGATGTCAATGAAAAGACCGGTCAGATTGCTGCTCAGGTTGGGCAGACACCGCAGGGCTGGAATGGGAACATTTTCAGCATGATACAAAATCTTTCCGATTCGGTCATTGTACCGATTGCCGGTATGATTATTACCTTTGTGCTTTGTTATGAGCTGATTTCCATGTTAACAGAAAAGAACAATATGCACGACATCGACACCTGGATGTTCTTTAAATACTTTTTCAAGATGTGGGTGGCAGTCTGGATCGTCAGCCATACCTTTACGATCACGATGGCGGTATTTGATGTCGGGCAGTCCGTAGTCAGCCGGGCAGCTGGAGTTATCAGTTCTGATACAGCGATCAATATAGATACGATGATCTCTACAATGGAAACGGCGATGGAATCTATGGAGATTGGTGAACTTGTCATACTGGCACTGGAAACGATGCTTGTAAGCCTGTGTATGAAGATTATCTCAGTCTTTATTACAGTGATTTTGTATGGACGTATGATTGAGATTTATCTCTATTCGTCCGTTGGAGCGATCCCGTTCGCAACCATGTCCAACCGGGAATGGGGGCAGATCGGGAACAACTATCTTCGTGGATTGTTTGCACTGGCATTCCAGGGATTTTTTATGATGGTCTGCGTGGGAATCTATGCGGTCCTGGTCGCAAACATCCAAATGTCAGATAACATACATTCTGCATTGTTCGGCGTGATGGCATACACGGTGATCCTGTGTTTCAGTCTGATGAAAACAGGAAACTTCGCCCGCAGTATCTTTAACGCCCATTAAGAAAGGAGGAATTGGCAATGGCATTTGTATCTGTGCCTAAAGACTTAACCAAGGTCAAGAATAAGATCATTTTCAATCTGACGAAACGGCAGCTGATCTGCTTTGGGATTGCGGCGGCGGTAGGGCTTCCGTTTTATTTCTTAAGCAGGGGAATTATTGGTTCCAGTAACGCAGCGACCGGGATGTGCCTTCTGATGCTTCCGGCATTTTTGTTTGCCATGTATGAGAAGGATGGGCTTCCGTTAGAAAAGGTCTTAAAAAATATGATCACCGTAAAATTTATCCGTCCTCCGGTACGCAAGTACCAGATGGAAAATATGTACGAGAAAAAATATACCGTGGTCAGAAAGAAGAAAGGGGGAACGAAGAGTGTTAAAAAGAAAAAACGATAGACAGCCGCCACAGAGTTTAGACGAATTATATCCGGATGATTACTGGCTGGATGAGGAGGATGGAGAAGAAGAACTTCCAGACCCCGCAATGAAAAGAAGACCAGTAAGCGGCAGACTGCATGATGAGCCGATGGTGACAGGGTATGAAGCACTGGAACGGCAAAGAGGTGTCCGCAGACCGAACCGGAAACTGACACGCAGGGAAAAGAAAGCCCTCAAAAGGGCACAGAAATATGAAGAAAAACTGCATAAGGAACATGAAAAAGCGGATAAGAAAAATGCAAAAAGGGAAGCAAAGCTGGCAGCCAGAGCAGAAAAGCAGGCAGTGCGTGACGCAAAGAAAAACGCAAAAAAGAAAAAGAGCAGACCTGTCGCAGCACCGTCGGGGCAGCGTCCGGCAGGAAAAGTGGTTTCCGGAACGAAAGGCAGTGGGACAGGAAAGAAAACACCGGATAGTGCCAGAGATAAGAGGATCACTGCACAGCAGTCGATTCCATACCATGAGATGGGAAGGGACGGTATCTGCCGGGTGCAGGACAAGTTTTATTCCAAGACGATCCGTTTTTATGACATCAACTATCAGCTGGCACAGAATGAAGATAAGAACGCCATCTTTGAAAACTGGTGTGATTTCCTGAATTACTTTGACAGCACAATTCATTTTCAGCTGTCTTTTATCAACCAGCACAGCAACATGGCAGAGTATGAGAAGGTCATCCATATCAATCCGCAGGAGGATGCATTTGATGACCTGCGTATGGAGTTTGCCCAGATGCTCAATAACCAGCTGGCAAAAGGAAATAACGGGCTGATGCGTACCAAATATATCACATTTGGGATTGAAGCGGAGAATATCCGGGAAGCACGGCCAAAACTGGAACGTATCGAGTCGGATATTCTGAATAACTTTAAGATCCTTGGGGTATCTGCCTATCCGCTGAACGGAGAGGAACGGTTACAGATCATGTATGAAACCTTTAACCAGGACAGCAAAGTTCCGTTCCATTTCTCTTATGACGATGTACTTCGGACAGGGCTTAGTACCAAGGATTATGTCGCACCGACCAGTTTTGTATTTAAGAATGGAAAAGATTTTGAGATAGGCGGCACGATGGGAGCTGTTTCCTATTTACAGATCCTTGCACCGGAACTTACCGACAAGATGCTGGCAGAGTTTCTGGAGATGGACAGTAACCTGATGGTAAATTTCCATATCCAGTCCATCGACCAGATGAAGGCGATCAAACTGGTGAAAAGCAAGGTGACGGATATTAACCGTATGAAGATCGAGGAACAGAAAAAAGCGGTCCGGGCAGGTTATGACATGGACATTATCCCTTCGGACTTAAATACATACGGTGGGGAAGCAAAAAGGCTTCTGGAAGATCTGCAGTCCAGAAATGAGCGAATGTTCCTTGTGACAGCGTTGTTTTTAAATACCGCACCGACCAAACAGGAATTGGAAAATGTGGTGTTCCAGACTGCCGGCATCGCACAGAAATATAATTGTGCATTGAAACGGCTGGATTACCAGCAGGAGCCGGGACTGATGAGCTGCCTGCCGCTTGCGATGAATTTTGTGCCAATCAAACGGGCACTGACAACGACATCCACAGCAATTTTTGTTCCGTTTACCACACAGGAATTATTTATGGCTGGGGAATCTATTTATTAT